>CAHJXF010000214.1 GCA_903644065.1 Betaproteobacteria bacterium | reverse complement strand
GCGCCACCGGTCGCCTCGTCCGTCCCCGCGCCCGGCACGCCGTGAACGCGGTACTCGCGACCGTCCTGCGCCGCGACCTGCGCCTCGCCGCGCGTCGTCGGGCCGACGCGCTGCTGCCGATCGCCTTCTTCACGATCGCCGTCAGCCTGTTCCCGCTCGGCATCGGCCCGGAGCCGCAGACCTTGCGCGCCATCGCGCCGGGCCTCGTGTGGGTGTGCGCGCTGCTCGCCGCGATGCTGTCGGTGGGCCAGCTGTACAGCGGCGACCTGGCCGACGGCTCGCTCGACCAGATGTTGCTGGCCGCCGGGCCGGCGATCCTGTCCCCGCTGTCGATCGTCGTCGCCAAGGGGCTGGCGCACTGGCTCCTCACCGGCCTGCCGCTGACGATCATGGCGCCGCTGCTCGGCGTGCTGTTCGGCGTCGACGGCCGATCGGTCGCGGCGCTCGCCGCGTCGTTGCTGCTCGGCACGCCGATCCTGAGCCTGCTCGGCGGTCTCGGGGCCGCGTTGACGCTCGGTGTCCGCAGCGGCGGCGTGCTGCTGATCCTGCTGGTCTTGCCCCTGTGCATCCCCGCCCTCATCTTCGGCAGCGGTGCCGTGGTCGCGATAGACTCCGGCGTTTCGGCGCGCGGTCACTTCTCCCTGCTCGGCGCCCTGCTGATCCTGACCTTGCTGCTCGCCCCGCCCGCGACGGCCGCGGCCCTCAGGATCGCGACGGAATGACAGGACCCGTTCCCCCCTTGGCCCGTATCCGCCTCTTCCATTTCGCGTCGCCGGCCCGCTTCTACGGCCTCGCGTCGCGCTGGTCGCCGCTGCTGTGGGCCGTTGCGGCCGGGCTGGCGATCGCGGCGCTCTACGTCGGCTTCTTCGTCGCGCCCACCGATGCCGTGCAGGGCGACGCCTATCGCATCATCTTCATCCACGTGCCGGCCGCGTGGATGTCGATGGTGCTGTACGTGGCGATGGCGCTGTGGGCCGCGATCGGCTGGGCGCTCAACGCCCGGCTCGCGTCGATGTTCGCGCGGGCCATCGCCCCCACCGGCGCGATGTTCACGTTCCTGGCGCTGTGGACCGGCGCGCTGTGGGGCCGCCCGACCTGGGGTACCTGGTGGGTGTGGGACGCGCGCCTGACGTCCGAACTGATCCTGCTGTTCCTCTACCTCGGCTACCTGGCGCTGGTCGACGCGATCGACGACACGTGCCGCGCCGATCGCGCCGGCGCGCTGCTGGCGGTGGTCGGCAGCGTCAACGTGCCGATCATCTATTTCTCGGTCAAGTGGTGGAACACGCTGCACCAGGGCGCGAGCATCACGCTGTCGTCGGCGCCGACGATGGCGCAGTCGATGCTGATCGCGATGCTGCTGATGACGCTGGCGTTCTGGGCCTACGCGTTCGCGGTGGTCTTCCGGCGCACGCAGGCGATCGTGGCCGAGCGCGAGCGGCATGCGCAGTGGCTCTCCGGTCCGCGCGTCCATCGCGTCGAGGCGACGGCATGAGCTGGTCGAGTCCCGGCGAGTTCCTGGCGATGGGCGGCTACGGCGTCTACGTGTGGGGGGCGTACGGCGTCACGGCCGCCTGCATGCTGATCGACCCGATCCTCGCGGCACGCCGGCATCGGCAGGCGCTGGCGGACCCGACGCTCGACGGCGAGGCCGAGGCGGTCGAGGAGATCGCCGCATGACGCCGCGTCGCAAGCGCTTCGCGATCGTCGGCGGCGTGCTGGTCGCGGTCGGCGCGGTCGTCGCGCTGATCCTGAACGCGTTCCAGAGCAATCTCGTGTTCTTCTATTCGCCGAGCCAGGTCGCGCAGCACGAGGCGCCGAGCGGCCGCGCCTTCCGCATCGGCGGCATGGTCGAGCAGGGCACGCTGAAGCGCGATGGCACCGACGTGCGCTTCGTCGTCACCGACACCGCGAAGAGCGTGCCGGTGCGCTACGTCGGCATCCTTCCCGACCTGTTCAAGGAGGGCAAGGGCGTGGTCGCGCAGGGGCAGCTGGAAAACGGCGTGTTCGTCGCCCGCGAGATCCTCGCCAAGCACGACGAGAACTACGTGCCGCCCGAAGCGGCCGACGCGATGAAGCGCGCCCAACAGGGCCGCGACCAGAAGCTCGCCGAGACGATCGTGCCGTCGGCGAGCGCGCCGGACATCCGGCCGAAGGGGACGAATTGATGGGCGCGGATCGAGCGGTGTTCACGTGGGTCGCCGTGGCGCGGACGCCGCCGGGTCCCCGCGTTCGCGGGGACGACGCTTCGCGAGCGGTCTCGCGCGATCCGCATCGCATGCGCAGCCGTGCGGCCGACCGCCGGACGAGTCGTCGTCGTTCCCGCGAAGCGGCCTGCGCCGGACCGTCGCGGCGCCAGCCGCTTCGTCGGACTTTCCACGTTTCCGCATGTGCGCGGGCGGCTGCCGGACGCGTCTTCGCAGTCTCGGCAGAGCTGCGAACCCGCGCGAACCCGGAGGCGTTCACGCGGCTTATCACGCAGGACTTCCTCGACAAAGATCGGAACCCGGCCTGCGCCGGGATGACACCGGAATGATTCCCGAACTCGGACACTTCGCCCTCTGGCTCGCGCTCGGCGTCTCGCTGGTCCTCGGCATCATGCCGATGATCGGCGCCGCTGCCGGCCGCCTCGACTGGATGCACGTCGCACGACCGTCGGCGCGCGTGCTGTTCGTGCTGATCGCGTTCTCGTTCGCGTGCCTGGCCGCCGCGTTCGCCGGCAACGACTTCTCGGTGCTGTACGTCGCGAGCAATTCGAACCGCCTGCTGCCGCTGCACTATCGGCTCACCGCCGTGTGGGGCGGACACGAAGGATCGATCCTGCTGTGGCTGCTGATGCTGACCTTCTGGACAGCGGCCGTCGCGCAGTTCAGCCGCCACCTGCCCGAGGCGCTGATCGCCCGCATCCTCGCCGTGATGGGCTGGCTGTCGTTCGGGTTCCTCCTCTTCGTGCTGGTGACGTCGAACCCGTTCGACCGCCTGTTCCCGGCCGCACCCGAGGGCCGCGACCTCAATCCGCTGCTGCAGGACCCCGGCATGGTGATCCATCCGCCGATGCTGTACATGGGCTACGTCGGCCTGTCCGTCGCGTTCTCGTTCGCGGTCGCGGCGCTGATCGGCGGCACGCTCGACGGGTCGTGGGCGCGCTGGGCGCGGCCGTGGACCACCGCCGCGTGGTTTTTCCTCACCATCGGCATCGCGCTCGGCAGCGGCTGGGCGTACTACGAGCTCGGCTGGGGCGGCTGGTGGTTCTGGGATCCGGTCGAGAACGCGTCCTTCATGCCGTGGCTGGTGGCCACCGCGCTGATCCACTCGCTCGCGGTCACCGAGAAGCGCGGCAGCTTCAAGTCGTGGACCGTGCTGCTCGCGATCCTGGCGTTCTCGCTGTCGTTGCTCGGTACCTTCCTGGTCCGCTCGGGCGTGCTGTCGTCGGTCCACGCGTTCGCGACCGACCCGCGCCGCGGCCTGTTCATCCTGGCGTTCCTCGTCATCGTGATCGGCGCGTCGCTCGCGCTGTACGCGTGGCGCGCGCCGAGCGTCGGCCTCGGCTCGCGCTTCGCGGTCGTGTCTCGCGAAACCCTGCTGCTCGGCAACAACGTGCTGCTGGTGGTGGCGTGCGGCGCGGTGCTGCTCGGCACGCTCTATCCGCTGGCGCTCGACGCGCTCAACCTCGGCAAGATCTCGGTCGGGCCGCCGTACTTCGACACGGTGTTCGTGCCGCTGCTGACGCCGCTGGTGTTCCTGATGGGGGTCGGTCCGCTGGCGCGCTGGAAGGCCGCCACGCTGCCCGACCTCGCCCAGCGCCTCAAGTGGGCCGCCGGCACCGCGGCGGTCGCGACCATCGTCGCCTGCTGGGTGCACGGCGGCATCGGCTTCGTCGGTGCGCTCGGGCTGCTGATGGCGTTCTGGATCGTCGCTTCGGTCGCGACCGACCTCGTCGAACGCCTGCGCTCGCCGGACGGCGCGCGCATCGGCGTCCTGCGGCGCGCCCGGCAGATCCCGCGAGCCATGGTCGGCATGATGATCGCGCACGCCGGCGTCGCGGTGTTCATCCTTGGCGTCACGCTGGTCCGAAGCGGCGAGGTCGAGCGCGACGTGAAGATGGACGTCGGCGACACGACCGAGATCGGCGACTACGTCTTCACGTTTCGCGGCGCGCGCGAGGTGAGCGGGCCCAACTATCGCGCGGCGCAAGGCACGATCGACGTCACCGAGCGCGGGCGGCCGGTCGCGACGCTCCATCCCGAGAAGCGCGTGTACACCGCGACGCAGGCGACGATGACGGAGGCCGCGATCGACCCCGGCCTGCGACGCGACCTGTACGTGTCGCTCGGCGAGCCGATCGCCGACGCGGCCGGTAGCGCATGGATCGTGCGGGTCTACTACAAGCCGTTCGTCGACTGGATCTGGGGCGGATGCGGCGTCATGGCGCTCGGCGGGTTGCTGGCCGCGACCGACCGTCGCTATCGACGGCGCGTCAGGCAGGCCAAGGCGGCAGCGGGCGTGGGCGAGTTCGAGGACGGACCCATCGTCCGGCCGTCGCTGGCGCCCGCCGGCGCGACATGAAGCGCCTGGGCTTCCTGATCCCGCTCGGTGCGTTCGTCGCGCTCGCGGCGATCCTCGCGATCGGCCTGAAGCGCGACCCCCGCGAGGTGCCGTCGCCGCTGATCGACCATCCGGCGCCGGCCTTCGCGCTGACGCGGCTCGACGATGCGACGACGACGATCGCGCTCGGCGACCTGCGCGGCAAGGTGTGGATGCTCAACGTCTGGGCCTCGTGGTGCGTGGCGTGTCGCGAAGAACACGCGCTGCTGGTCGATTTCTCGAAGCAGGGGCTGCTGCCGATCTACGGTCTCAACTACAAGGACCAGCGCGGCGACGGGCTGTCGTGGCTGGCGCGGATGGGCAACCCGTACCAGGCGTCGCTGTTCGACGGCGAAGGCCGCGTGGGCATCGACTTCGGCGTCTACGGCGTGCCGGAGACCTTCATCATCGACAAGAGCGGCACGATCCGCATGAAGCACATCGGTCCGCTGACGCCCGACGTGATCGCGACCGAGATCGTGCCGTTGCTGAAGAAGCTGGATGCCTGAGGCGATGGGCCCGAGGCTCCGCAGCCGCGTCGACCGCGCCTCGTCACGGAGCCGCGTCGATCGCGACTCGTCGGTATGCAGCAGCATCGACCCTTTCGCCGGTGTCACCCCGGCGAAGGCCGGAGCGAGACTTCGTGCCGAGAGGGAACACGAGCCGCTCGAGTCCCGGCCTGCGCCGGGACGACGAAGTGATCGGGCGTGCTTCCACTCTCGCATCGCACGATCACGCATCGCCGCGTTGATCCTCTTCGTGTCGCTGGCCGCCCCGGCCCCGGCCCGCGAGGCCGTCCCGGAAGCCGCCGATCCCGCGCTCGAGGCGCGCATGGTCGCCGTCGCCTCCGAGCTGCGCTGCCTGGTCTGCCAGAACCAGACCATCGCCGACTCCCACGCCGACCTCGCGGTCGACCTGCGGCGCCAGGTGCGCGAGCAGTTGCAGGCGGGCCGCAGCGACGCGCAGATCGTCGACTACATGACCGCGCGCTACGGCGACTTCGTGCTCTATCGGCCGCCCTTCAAGCCGACGACGGCGCTGTTGTGGCTGGGGCCCGCGCTGATGCTGGGCGGCGGGCTGGCCGCGCTCGCGGTCGTGCTGCGTCGACGGGCGCGCCTCGCGCCCGACGCATTCGAGCCGCACGAGGACGACGACGTGCTCGTCGCGCCGGTCCCTGCTCGTTTCGAGCCGCCCGAGGAGGGCGAACGGAACCCCCTGCTCGTCGCGCCCGCCGATGCGCGCTGATCTAGGATCGATGGCGAGCCTGGCCGACCTGCGCGCCCGCCTGGTCGCGCTCGACGAGGCGCATGCCGACGGCCTGCTCGACGCCGAGCGCTACCGCGAACGTCGTCGCGCAGCGGAACACGCGTTGAGCGAGGCGGTGCTGGCGATGCCGGCGCTGGGAACGAGCGACGATCGAGCCGCGCGACCCGCTTCGTTCGGCCGGCCGTCGAAGCGACTCGCGGCAAGTCTCGTCGGGGTCGTCGTCCTGATCGCGATCGGCGGCTATGCCTTCACCGGCTCGCCGTCGCTCGCGACGCTCGGCGTGGCGCCG
>CAHJXF010000213.1 GCA_903644065.1 Betaproteobacteria bacterium | reverse complement strand
GGCTGCGGATTGACCGGTCGCGGCGCGCGTCGTCTGCGTCGACGTGCGGTCGGAGGCGTGCTCGACAATGCGGAGATCCGTGACGAAGCGATGCGGCCGGACGGGCCGAAAACGATGAGCGGCGAACGCGTCGCGCCAGAGGCCGTCATTATAATGAACCGCATGAACAGACCCGGCACCGACGCCGACTTCGTCCCCTACCTGAACCCCGCCGACCCCGCCGGGAACGGCGCCTCCGCGGCCGAGGACGACCACGAGATCGCGAGTCATCCCGAGACCGACGCGCTGCTCGACGGCGAGCTGGGCGACAGTCTGTACCGTGCGCAGTTCGTCGCGTGGTTCCGCGCGGTGGCGCCGTACGTCCATGCCTTCAAGCGCAAGATCTTCGTGGTAGCCGTCAGCGGCGAGGCCGTGGTCGCGGGCCGCCTCGCCCGCATCTGCGAAGACCTGGCGCTGCTGCGCGCGCTCGGCATGCGCATCGTGGTGGTCCACGGCTCGCGGCCGCAGATCGAGGAGCAACTGCGCATCCGCCAGGTGGCCTCGCGTTTCCACAACGACGTGCGCATCACCGACACGGCCGCGCTCGAGTGCGCGAAGGAAGCCAACGGCGAGATCCGTCTCGACATCGAGGCCGCGTTCTCGCAAGGTCTCGCCAACACGCCGATGGCCAACGCCGACATCAAGGTGATGTCGGGCAACTTCATCACCGCGCGACCGCTCGGCGTCATCGACGGCATCGACTACCAGCACACCGGCATCGTCCGCAAGGTGTCGGCCGAAGTCATCGAGCTGGCGCTGAACGCGCGGGCCGTGGTGCTGATGTCGCCGCTCGGCTTCTCGCCCACCGGCGAAGCCTTCAACCTCGACATGGAGGACGTCGCGTCGAGCGTGGCGTCGGCGTTGCACGCCGAGAAGCTGATCTTCCTCACCGACGGTCGTGGACTGCAGGACGCCGACGGCACGCTGATCCGCGAGCTGTCCGAGGTCGCGGCCGAGAAGCTGATGGCCGACGGCACGCTGTCCGAGCCGATGGGCTTCTATCTCAAGCACGCGCTGCGCGCCATCAAGAATGGCGTGCCGCGCGCGCACCTCGTGCCGTTCACGCTCGACGGCGGCGCGCTGCTCGAGATCTTCACCCACGACGGCGTGGGCACGATGGTCGCCGACGACGATCTGGAGGAGCTCCGCGAGGCCACCATCGACGACGTCGCCAGCATCCTGAAGCTGATCGAGCCGCTCGAGAACGACGGGACGCTGGTCAAGCGCGGCCGCACGCGCATCGAGCGCGAGATCGACAACTTCAGCGTCATCGAACACGACCTGCGCCTGTTCGGCTGCGCGGCGCTCTACCCGTTCCCGCAGGAGAGGATGGGCGAGCTCGCGTGCCTGACCGTCGACCCCGAGGCGCAGGGCATGGGCGACGGCGAGAAGCTGATGAAGCGCATCGAGCAACGGGCGCGCGCCATCGGCATCGACCGCCTGTTCGTGCTCACCACCCGCACCGCGCACTGGTTCCTGAAGCGCGGCTTCACCGTCGCGACCGTCGATGTCCTGCCGAAGGATCGGCAGCGCATGTACAACTGGTCGCGCATGAGTCAGGTGCTGGTCAAGAAGATCTGACGCTGGTGCCGACCAGCGGAAATACTCGGCGCTCCTCGGCGCTGTGACATCGGCGCTGTGACCTCGGCACTGTTCACCTCGGCACTGTGACCCCGGCGCTGTGACCCCGGCGCTGTGACCTCGGCACTGTCACCTCGGCACTGTCACCCCGGCGCTGTGACCCCGGCGCTGTGACCCCGGCAAAGGCCGGGGCCCGATTACTCGCTTGAGCACGTCGACGACGATCGGGTCCCGGCCTTTGCCGGGATGACAGCGTCACCGGCGCGGCAGGAATCAGTTGCCCCGCTCGACCCACTGGGTCGCGAAGCGCGCCAGCTCGGCGGCCCGCTTCAGCCCGAGCTTCTCGCGCAAATTGGCACGATGCGCCTCGACCGTCTTCGCGCTGCGGCCGAGCTTGTCGGCGATCTCGGCCACCGTCAGCCCCTGCCCGATCATCCGCAGGATCTCGAATTCGCGGTCCGTCAGGTTGTCGATGAACGACACCGTCTCGTCGACGCCGCTGTTGAGGAAGCGCTGCACCATCACGGTCTGCATGCGGTCGCTGACGTAGACGCCGCCGTTCAGGATCTTGCGGATCGCGGCCAGCAGCTTCTCGGTGGCCTCCTGCTTCATGACGTAGCCCTTGGCGCCGGCGCGGAACGCGCGGTCCGAGTACAGGGCCTCGTCGTGCATGCTCATCACCAGCACCGGCAGCTGGGGCTGCGCATCGCGCATCAGCTTGACGAGCTCGATGCCGGAGGTACCGGGCAGCGAGATGTCGACGATCGCCAGGTCGACCTGCGTCTCGCGCAGCACCGCGATGGCCGAGTCGGCGTCGCCGGCTTCCTGGCACACGTCGAGGTCCGGCTCGCGATTGACGAGCTGCGCGATGCCCTGGCGAACGATCACGTGGTCGTCGACGATCAGGATGCGCGCCTTGACGGGCAGCTGGCTGATCGTGGAATTCGGGTCGGTCATAGCGTTTTTCCTTGTTCGCGCATGGTCTGCGCTGCTTTCTTGTCGACGGCGACCCGCACCGAGACCTCCTTGCCGACCTGCTTGATGTCGAGTTGCGCATCGAGCAGCTTGGCCCGGTTGCGCATGCTGGAGATGCCGACGCCTTCGGCCGCCTCGACGGCCGCCGCGAGCGTCCCGCGGTTCGCGACGGTCAGGATGATGGCGTCGTTCTCTTCGCGGAGATCGACGAGGATCTTGCCGCCGGCGCCGTGCTTGACCGCATTGTGCACGGCTTCCTGCGCGATCCGGAACAGGTGATGGGCCGCCATGCGGCTCGCGACGGGGATGGTGCCGTCCGCGTTGAAGCTGCACTGGATGCCGTAGATGGTCGAGACGTCGCGCGCCAGCACCGCCAGCGCGAACGCGAACGCGTTGTCCTCGGGGCCGACCGGCCGCAGTCCGCGCGCCAGCGCGCGCGTGTTGGAGATCGCCTCGTTGGTCAGCGCGGCGATCTGCTTGGCGTCGGCGGTCTCGGGCGCGTTGCGGTCCTCGAGCCGGTTGGCCAGCGCCTTCGCCAGGAAGGCGATGCCCGTCAGGTGCTGCCCGAGGCCGTCGTGCAGCTCGTGCGACAGCCGTTCCTTCTCGCGCTCGATCGTCTTCAGGTCGCGCTCGAGCGCCTTCAGGTCGTCGGTGTCGGCGAGCTTGCCCGCGGCGCGTAGCGACACCTGTTTCACGTTCGCGGCACGCGTCGTGCGGACGCCTGGCCGGGCTTTCGGGGTCTTGGTGGAGTCGTCCGACCGGCTCATCGGCGCAGGAAGTCCTGGATGGGTGATGGCGTGGACCGGAAGCCCGAGCAAGCCGCAGTAAAATCCCGGCGAGAGTTTACAGAGGAACCTCCATGAGCAGAACCGTGCAATGCGTGAAGCTGGGCCACGAAGCGGAAGGGCTCGACTTCCCGCCTTATCCGGGTCCGCTCGGCCAGCGCATCTACGAAAACGTGTCGAAGGAAGCCTGGGCGGGATGGCTCAAGCAGCAGACCATGCTGGT
Source organism: Betaproteobacteria bacterium (assembly GCA_903644065.1). GTDB lineage: Bacteria > Pseudomonadota > Gammaproteobacteria > Burkholderiales > Burkholderiaceae_D > CAHJXF01. Next base: position 2,544 of record CAHJXF010000213.1, on the reverse strand, counting down.
CAACGAGAACCGGCTCAACCTTGCCGACGTGCGTGCGCGCAAGTACCTGGCCACGCAGATGGAACGACACTTCTTCGGCGAGGGCGCGGACATGGCGACGGGCTACGTGCCGCCGTCCAGCTGATCTTTACGTCCCGGCGAAGGCGGGACTCGACCGGGTCATCCCGGCGAAAGCGGGGACCCGATTGCACCGTCGCTCGCGAAAGCCGGGATGACCGCCACCGCCAACCTGATCGGGTCCCGGCCTTCGCCGGGATGACAGCAGCGGGTGGCAGCCGCGGATGACAGCAGCGGACGGCGGCAGCCGAGAACAGCAGCCGAGGACAAAAGCCGATGACGGCCGCTAGAGACGTCGCGGGTTCCGCGGGCGTCGGCTTGCCTACTCGGCCGCTTCGCGCTCCAGGTCCTCGACGCCGATATGCCGCACGTCGCGTCCCTTGACCATGTAGACGGTGTACTCGCACATGTTCTTCGCATGGTCGCCGATCCGCTCCAGCGCCTTCACGATGAACAGGATCTCGATCGAGCGCGAGATGGTGCGCGGGTCCTCGATCATGAACGTGATGAGCTGGCGGACGATGGCCCGGTACTCGTCGTCGAGCGCGATGTCGTCGCGCACCACCTGCGCCGCGGCGATCGGGTCGAGCCGCGCGAACGAATCGAGCGCCTTCCGCAACATCTCGATCGCGGTGTCGGCGATGTGCGCCAGCTCCACCCGGGGCATGTGCGCGCGCTCGGCCTCGTGGATCATGCGGGCCATGCGCGCGACCTTCTGCGCCTCGTCGCCGATGCGCTCGAGGTCGGTGATCATCTTGACCACCGTCATCAGCATGCGCAGGTCGCCGGCCGTGGGCTGGCGACGCGCCACGATATGGCTGCAGCGTTCGTCGAGCTCGACCTCCATGCGGTTGACCAGCTTGTCGCCCTCGACGACGCTCTCGATCAGGCTCATGTCGCCCGACGCCAGCGACTCGACCGCGCGCATGATCTGTTCTTCGACCAGCCCTCCCATGCGCAGGACGCTGGAGCGGACCGACTCGAGCTCGGTATCGAACTGCTTGGAGGTATGTTCAGGCATGGATGGCATTCTAAGTGAGACGCGGGTGGCGCGTGGCGCCGGAGCGCCGCCGGGCGAAGCGAGCGTAGCGGCGACAGATGACCGTTTCATGGCGCGCACTCCGACAACGCGCAACGACCGTTCACGGACGACGTCGCGTCGGTCAGGTCGCGGCAGTCACCCGCTCGACCCCGTCCGCGCCCGCCAGCAGCAGCAGGTCGGCCGCCCGCAAGGCGAAGAGGCCCGACTCGACGACGCCGACGATGCCGCCGATCCGGGCCTCGATGCGGCACGGATCGGCGATGCGCCATCCGTGGACATCGATGATCGCGTTGCCGTTGTCCGTCACGAGCGGCACCCCCGCCGTCGACCGGACCACGAAGGTCGGCTCGCCCAGCGCTTCGGTGGCGGCGAGCGTCCGCAAGCGGCGCACGACGTGTTCGCGTGCCATCGGGATCACCTCCACCGGCAGCGGGAATGCGCCGAGCGCGGCGACCCGCTTCGACGCGTCGGCGATGCAGACGAAGCTGCGCGACGCGGCCGCGACGATCTTCTCGCGCGTCAGCGCACCGCCGCCGCCTTTCGTCATCCGCAATGCAGGATCGATCTCGTCGGCGCCATCCACATAAATGGGCAACTCGCCGGCTTCGTTCAGGTCGAAGACCTTCACGCCGAGTCGCGACAGACGCTCGGCGCTGCGGCTCGAACTGGCGACCGCGCCTGCGAAGGCGGCGCCGGAAGCCGCGAGGAGATCGATGAAATGGTCCGCCGTGGAACCCGTGCCGACGCCGATCACGACGCCGCTTCGCAACTGTGGCCGAACCCATTCGAGCGCCGCCGCCGCCGCGGCGCGCTTCTGTTCGGCAGTGTCCATCACGGGCGGGTCGAAGGGCGGTCGGTGGTCGGTGCGGGCGGCCCGAGTCTAGCAGTTCGACCATGACGCGCCCCGCCGAAACGCGCTCGCGAAGCGTCCGTCCCGCGCCGCGCGGCCGGCTGCGGACCGCCCTGCTGTTCCTGGGCGCCCTGTTGTTCCTGTTCGAGGAATACCTGTGGACCCGGCTCACGCGTTTCTTCGCCTGGCTGGGCCGCCTCGGGCTGCTGCGCTGGCTCGACGCCCGCCTCGTCCGCCTACCCCCGGTGATGGCCCTCGTGATCCTGTGCCTGCCGATCGCCCTTCTGTTGCCGTTCAAGATAGCCGGACTGTGGATGATCGCCAGCGGCCGCTTCTTCACCGGCTGCCTGCTGATGCTGGCCGCGAAGGTCGCGAGCACCGCGGTCATCGCGCGCCTCTTCCTGACGTGCAAGCCGCAACTGCTGCGCATGCCCTGGTTCGCGCGCCTGCACGCCTGGACCGCGGCGCTGCGCGACCGCATCCACGTCTGGATCGAAGAGCAGCCGGCGTGGTTCGAGGCCAGGCGCTTCGTGCACGTCGCGCGGGCGCACCTGCGTGCCTGGATGCGCGGGACCGCGCACGACCCGGCAGCGGG
>CAHJXF010000212.1 GCA_903644065.1 Betaproteobacteria bacterium | reverse complement strand
CGCCTTCGCGATCGACGCGAGGCCGCGCGGCGGCCGACTGCTGACGAACGCGAAGCCGACGCCGGCGGCCTTCAGCTCGCGGACCGCGGCGCGCGCGTCGTCGGTGACGTTCTTGTCGTGATCGACGAGCGTGCCGTCGACATCGGAGACGAGGAAGCGGGTGGTCATGGGGACGGTGGGTTCATGGCGAGGGAGGATGCCGCGGCGAGGACCGGGCGACGACGCTAGGTTCCCGCGTCCGCGGGAACGACGACGGGACCGGCATCGATCCGATCCGTCGTCGTCCGGCGAAGGCTGGGATCCAGGTGGCGAAGGAGATCCGATCCCTTGTCGTCCAGGCGAAGGCCGGGACCCAGGTGGCTCGTCCATCGGCTCGGCCACGGACTGGGGCCCCGGCCTCCGCCGGGGTGACGAATGACGTCCAATCCGTCGTCGTCCCGGCCTCTGCCGGGGTGACGAAGCGGATTCGATCCGTTGTCGTCCAGGCGAAGGCCGCGACCCAGGTGGCTCGTCCATCGGCTCGGCCACGGACCTGGGCCCCGGCCTCCGCCGGGGTGACGACGGACGCATTCGAAAGCGAGTCGGTCATCTTTCCGGCGACGACCGGTCGGCGAGGTCGCATGCCGCACGCGCTGCGCGAACGGTTCACCCCAGGTCCCGCCAGCGGCGCCCGTCGCGGATCAGCAACTCGTCCGCGGCCGCCGGTCCGTCGCTGCCCGCCTTGTAGTCGACCATCGCTCCGTATCCTTTCTGCCACGCGTCCAGGATCGGCTGCACCGCGGCCCAGCCGCCTTCGATGTTGTCGGCGCGCTGGAACAGCGTGGCGTCGCCGGTCATGCAGTCGTAGATCAGCGTCTCGTAGCCGGTGTTGGGTTCGGCCTGGAAGTAGTCGGCGTAGCGGAAGTTCATCTTAACGCCCGAGATCGCCATCTGCTGGCCGGGCACCTTCGCCTGGAAGTTGGTCGACACGCCTTCCTCGGGCTGCACGTGGAGGATCAGCTCGTTCGACGGAAGCGTGACTTCCGGCCGTTGCTTCAAGACCTCGCGGAACAACGCGTACGGCACCTGCTTGAAGCGGATCGCGATCTCGGTGCGGCGCGTGGCCAGCGCCTTGCCGGTCCGCACGTAGAACGGCACGTCGGCCCAGCGCCAGTTGTCGATCATCAGCTTCATCGCGACGTAGGTCTCGGTGTCCGAGTCGCGCGCCACGTCCTTCTCGTCGCGATAGTCCTTGACGCGCTTGCCCTGCACGCTGCCGGCCAGGTAACGGCCGCGCACCGTGTCGGCGGCGGCTTCGCGAAGCGGCAACGCGCGGATCGCCTGGACCACCTTGGCCTTTTCGCTGCGCACCGCGTCGGCCGAGAACGAGTTGGGCGCCTCCATCGCGCACATGGCCAGCAGCTGGAACATGTGGTTGGGCACCATGTCGCGGAGCGCCCCGGTCGCGTCGTAGAACGAGCCGCGACCTTCGACCCCGACCGTCTCGCTGGCCGTGATCTGCACGTGGTCGATGTGCTGGCGGTTCCACAGCGGCTCGAAGAAGCCGTTCGCGAAACGCAGCACCATGATGTTCTGCACCGTCTCCTTGCCGAGGAAGTGGTCGATGCGGAACACCTGGTCCTCGCGCAGCACCTTCAGGATGGTCTTGTCGAGCGCCTTCGCCGACGCGAGGTCGTGGCCGAACGGCTTCTCGATGATCAGGCGCCTCCAGCCGTTCTTCGACTGCTTGAGCAGCTGCGACGACGCGAGGTGCTGGATGGTCGGGTCGAACAGCGACGCCGCGACCGCCAGGTAGAAGATGACGTTGCCGGTCACGGTCGGATGGCCGTCGCCGTCGCCCTTCCTCTTCTTCGCCCCGGCCGCATCGAGCGACGCGATCAGGTTGGCGAGGTCGGTGTAGGCGTTGGGGTCGCCGAGGTCGGCCGACAGGTAGTGGATGCGCTCGCGCAGGAAGGCCCACTTGCCCGCTTCGACGCCGACGTGGTCGTCCTTCGCGTCGAACTCGCCGCCGCTCTCGGCGAAGCGCTCCTTCAGCGACGACGTCAGGTCCTCGCGGAACTGTTCGTCCGTCATCGGGCGCCGCGCCACGCCGATCACGCGAAACCCCGGGTCCAGCGATCCGGCGCGCGCGAGGTTGTACAGCGCGGGCAGCAGCAGGCGGTGCGTCAGGTCGCCCGACGCGCCGAAGATCACCAGCGTGCAGGGCGGCGCCGGCGGCGCGTCGACCTGGTCGAGCAGATGCGGCGCGGCGGCCCGCGCCCTTTTCTTCGTGCTCATTTCTTCGTCACGCCTTCCATGTGGCCGCCGAACTGGTTGCGCATCGCCGACAGCAGCTTGTCGGCCACCGTGTGGTCGCGTCGCGAGCGGAAGCGCGCGTACAGCGACGCCGACAGCACGTTGACCGGCACCTCCTCCTCGATCGCCGCGTCGAGCGTCCAGCGGCCCTCGCCCGAGTCGGCGACCGCGCCGGTGAAGCCCGACAGCGTCGCGTCCTCGGCCAGCGCGATCGACGTCAGGTCGAGCAGCCACGACGCCACCACGCTGCCGCGCCGCCACACCTCGGCGATGTCGGCGGTGTTGAGGTCGTAGCGCTCGGCCTCGGGCAGCTTCTCCGACGACTTGTTGGCGAGGATGTCGAAGCCCTCGGCGTAGGCCTGCATCAAGCCGTACTCGATGCCGTTGTGGATCATCTTGACGAAGTGGCCCGAGCCCACCGGCCCGCAGTGCAGGTAGCCCTGCTCGGCCCGCGGGTCGAGATCGTCACGGCCCTCGCGCTTCGGGGTGACGTCGATCGAGCCCTTGCCCGGCGCGAGCGCCGCGAGCAGCGGGTCGATGCGCGTCACCGCGGCCTCGTCGCCGCCGATCATCATGCAATAGCCGCGCTCGCGGCCCCACACGCCGCCGGACGTGCCGATGTCGACGTAGTGGATGCCCGCCGCCTTCAGGTCGGCCGCGCGGCGGATGTCGTCCTTGTAGAACGAGTTGCCGCCGTCGATCAGGATGTCGTCGGCAGCGAGCATCGGCTTGAGCGTCGCCACGGTATCCTCGGTGATCCTGCCGGCCGGCAGCATCAGCCAGATGGCGCGCGGCCGGTCGAGCTTGGTCACCAAGTCCTGCAGGTCGCTGGCTCCGGTCATGTGGTCGGCGGCCAGCTTGTCGACCGCCGCGGCGTCACGGTCGAACACCACGCACTGATGACCTTTCTCCGTCAGACGCCGCGCGATGTTGCCGCCCATGCGCCCCAGCCCCACGATGCCCAATTGCATGACGACTCCAGGTAAGTGTTGTTGATGCGGATGCGTTGATGCGGATGCGTTGATGCGAATGTCGATGCGAATGTGTCACTGCGATTGCGTCGACACGAATGCTGCGGCGACGAGCGAAGACCGAAGGCGCAGCCGGATGCGACGCCTTCAGGCCGCGGCACGCTCCGCCGGCGTCGCCTGGTCCTAACCCGCGTCGATCGTCTCCTCGATGGAGGTGGGCTGGCCGCTCGCGGCCCGCGCCAGTCCGAGCGCCGAATTGATCAACGACACGTGGGAGAACGCCTGCGGGAAATTGCCCAGCTGTCGCTTCGCGACCGGATCGTATTCCTCGGCGAGCAGCCCGACGTCGTTGGTGATCGCGAGCAGCCGTTCGAACAGCGCCCTGGCCTCGTCCATGCGGCCCTGCAGCCGCAGGTTGTCGACCAGCCAGAAGCTGCAGGCGAGGAACACGCCTTCGCCGGGCGGCAAGCCGTCGACCGTCTGCGTCGTGCTGTAGCGCAGGACCAGGCCGTCGACGACCAGGTCGTGCTCGATCGCGGCCACGGTGCCCACGACGCGCGGATCGTCGGGCGGCAGGAAACCGATCAACGGCATCAGCAGGACGCTCGCGTCGAGCGCCGCCGAACCGTAGCTCTGCATGAACGCGTTGCGCCCGGCGTCGTAGGCCTTCTCGCAGACCTCGGCGTGCACCTGCGCGGCGAGGACGCGCCAGCGGTCGATCGGCCCCTTGAGCCCGAACTTCTCGGCCGAGCTCGCCGCCCAGTTGAACGCGGCCCACACCATCAGCTTCGAGAACGTGAACTGCTGGGGTCCGTCGCGCGTCTCCCAGATGCTCTGGTCGGGCTCCTGCCAGATCGTCTCGAGATGCTCGAGTATCTTCAGCTGGAACGGCCAGATGGCGTCGTCCTCGTCGAGTCCGCCGAGACGCGCGAAATGGAGGGCGCCCATGATCTGGCCGTACACGTCGAGCTGCCGCTGGTTGGAAGCCGCGTTGCCGATGCGCACCGGCTTCGACCGCTCGTAGCCGGCGAGCCCTTCGATCTCCCATTCCTCCAGGCGCTGCTCGCCGGCCAGCCCGTACATGATGCGCAGTTGCGTGGGGTCGCCGGCCAGCGCGCGTTCGAGCCACATGCGCCACGCGCGCGCCTCGTCGTAGTAACCCGCGTTCATCAGCGCGAACAGCGTCAGCGTCGCGTCGCGCAGCCAGCAGTAACGGTAGTCCCAGTTGCGGACGCCACCGATCCATTCCGGCAGCGACGTCGTGGGCGCCGCGACGATGCCGCCGGTGGGGCCGTAGGTGAGGGCTTTCAGGACCATCAAAGAGCGCCGCACATAGTCAGTGTACGGACCGGCATCGACGGCGCGCTCGCCCCAGGTTTCCCAGAACCGGCGGGTCTCGTCGAGGATCGCCTCGGCGTCCACCGCGTCGGGCAGCGGCAGGTGCGAAGCGCTGTGGCTGAGGACGAAGCCGATCCGTTCGCCCGCGCCGACCTCGAAGCGGCCGACCGTCTTCATGCTTTCGCCCTGCAGCGCGAACGGCGCTCGCAGCGTCACCATGTCGGGTCCGGCGATGGCGCGGATGCCGTTCGTGTCGTCGGGCAGCTTCGTCACCCAGGGCGTCGTGGCGCCGTAGTTGAAGCGCAGGCTGGTCTCGCTCTTCATCGCCACGCGGCCGTCTAACCCTTCGACGATGCGGACGATCAGCGACCGGTCGTCGTTGCGGGGCGGCATGAAGTCGATCAGCCGCACGCGACCCGTCGCCGTCTCGAACGTGGTGTGCAGGATCAGCGTGTGATCGTCGTAGCGGCGCGTGATCCCGACGTCGGCCTGCCAGTCGTCGGCCTCCTCGGCGTGCGGCGCGATGCGCCAGCAGCCGTTCTCCTCGTCGCCGAGCAAGGCGGCGAAGCAGGCGGCGCTGTCGAAGCGCGGCACGCACAGCCAGTCGATGCTGCCGTTCTTCGCGACGAGCGCCGCGGTCTGGCAGTCGCCGATCAGTGCGTAGTCTTCTATGGGGAGGGACATCGACGAGGGTGGTGAACGGTGGAGACGGTCCGCAGTCTGGACTGACCGGGGCGGGGATCGCAAGTTCGCTGGCCGGCGCGACCGCTCGGCCGACGGGCCGCCACGCCGCCGTGCCCGATGTCAGGGATCGGCGAACGCGTCGTTGAGCATCTTGGCCAGACGCACGCCGGCTTTGCGCAACTGCATCGCGGCGATCTCGGCGGCCGGTCGGTAGTACGCGTCGCCGAGCGCCACGACGCCCACGATCGGTCGATCGCAGGCGAAGTCGATCGGCAACGCCGGATAGACGAAGTCGCGCGCCAGCACGAAGCTTTCGTGCGTCCAGGCATCGATGTCGCCGGCTTCCCAGGCCTTGCGACTCTCGACACTGGGCTTGTCGGCGAGGAAGCGTTCGTAGCCGCCGCGCTCGTCCAGCATCCGCACCGGGATCAGCCGGTCCCACGCCGTGTGCAGGTTGTACGGCGGCGACGTGCGGCCGGCGAACGTGTCGTCGGTGCGCTTGCCGAAGAACGTGATCTGGACGTCGTTGCCGCCCTTGTCGTCGTGATCCGACGCGTGCAGCGGCTGATGCAGGTCGCCGACCAGGTGGGTGATCCACTTCAGGGCTTCGTTGCGGGCCCGCGGCGGCTGCGACGGGTCCTTGAGGATCGTGAGTTGCCTGTGGACCCACGCGGTGCCGCACTTGCCGTCGGGACAATAGAGACGGTCGTCTGGCACGCCGCAGATCGGGATGTCGTCGTAGTGGTAGACGCCGGTCGCACGCTGCTCCGGCGTGGCGCGCAACTCGTCGGGCCAGCTCGCGACGTCGGCCAGCGTCGCACGGCCCGACGGCTTGCCGTCGGCGAGCAGGTCGTCGCGCAGCAGGTCGGCCACCGCCAGCGTGGCGGCCGGCGTCAGGAACTGCGTCGCGATGTCGCCCA
>CAHJXF010000211.1 GCA_903644065.1 Betaproteobacteria bacterium | reverse complement strand
GAAGGCGAGCCGCCGGGCGAGCCGGTCGCTTCGCGCGAGGTCGACCATTCGACCGCGACGGGCGAACGGCTCGACGAGGGCGAGGATCTCGTGATGGGTGAGCGGTGCGGTGGACAAGCCGGGTCGGGTCGCGGGGTGGTGGGCGGGCGCATGCGGGTCGTGGCGCAGCGCTCGTATTTTCGTCGAACTGCGGTGGGCCGGTTCGACACGCGAGGTCCGTCGGCGTCGGCGAAGATCGGCGGCCGACGGCGGACCGCGGATTTCCCGGCGAGACGATTCGCGATCGATCGTCGCGCGCTCGGCACCCGAAGGGTCGAGACCCTCGACGACGTCAGGCCGCAGCGAGGCGCAGCAGGCGCTCGGCGTTGCCGTGCGCGATCGCCTCCTTCTCGTCGAGCTGTATCGGCAAGGCCTCGAGCCACGCGCGCGCCCCCGTCATCGTCAGGTACGGGTAGTCGATCGCGAACACGATCCGCTCGAAGCCCAGCACCTCGTGGACGAAGCGGAAGTGCGGCAGGTTCAGCATGCCGCTCGGCGTGACGTAGACCTGGTCGCGATAGGTCTGGCCGATCGTGCGCGACAGGCCGGTGGCGCCGCGCGGCATCGTGTCGTCCATGCGCTGCAGGAAGAACGGCACCATCTCGCCCCAGTGCCCGCTGACGATCTCGAGGTCCGGGTGCCGATCGAGCGCACCCGACAGGATCAGGCGGACCACCTGGATCCCCGCCTCGTGGTGCCAGCCCCAGCCGTACAGCGACAGGCGGGCGCTGACCTCGGCATCGAGGCCACCGTAGTACACGCCCTGCACCGCGGGCAGCGGTGGTCCGGGATGGATGTAGAGCGGCACCCGCAGCTGCTCGAGCCGCGCCAGGATCGGCTCGAAGCGCGGGTCGTCGACCAGCACGTTCTCGCCGGGATGGCCGGCCAGCATGGTGGCCGTGAGACCGAGCTCGTTCACCGTCCGGTCGAGCTCGCGGACCGCGGCGTCCGGTTGCTGCCAGGGCAACGTGGAAAAGCCGGCGAAGCGGTCGGGGTGCCGCCGGCTCGCCTCGTGCAGCCGATCGTTGGCGGCTCTGGCGAGCGGGATCGCGACGTCGGGCGGCAGCGCCTGGATCGGGTGGGTGTACGACAGCACCTGCATGTCGATGCCGTTGTCGGTCATCGTCCGGAGCCGGTCGTCGATCGGTCGGCTGCCGAGGGCGAGTGCCTGCTGCGGCGCCTCGAGAGCCGGCCGGTCCGCGGCGGCGGCCGACGGCTCGTCGCGATAGCGGCTGCCGAGCGCTTGCATGTACGGGACGTGCTCGGCCTGCAACGGCTGTGTCGCCCGGGCGAGGGCGCCGTCGACGACGTGTTCCTCGATGCAGATGATTTTCATGGAGTCGGCCTGATCGGAATGGGAGCGGGGACCGGCTGACCACGCATCTCGTGCCCCGTTCCGCCCGAAGCCGTCGAAACAGCGCCTGTCCGACGGTGTCGTGCACGACCGCGCCGGACGGGATGCCGCCGCGCACGCCGAGCCTCGACGAGCGCCTGCGTCCGGGCGAAGCATCGGCCCGGGGCTCTTCGTGCTGCGCCGACCGCCGATGTCGGCGGCGGTGCCCGCCGGGCATCCGGGTCGAACCGTCCGCGGCACCGGGTGCGCATCGACTTCGACGATTCGCCGAAACCCGGCGCGTGCTGCCGCCGCGCCACTCGCTTCGTTTATGATCGATCGGTTGAGCGACGCGGCGCGGGAGCGCCGGCGGTATCGCCCGGCCCACCTCGAAGCACCGGGCGCCCGCCCGCACGATCCGACGTCGACCCGATGAACGACCAGGAACCGAATTGCTGATCGGCATCGTTCGCGTCGCGCTGCAGCGGCCCTACACGTTCGTGGTCCTCGCGGTCCTGCTGCTGATCGCGGGGCCGCTCGCCGCGTTGCGCACGCCGACCGACATCTTTCCCGAGATCCGCATTCCGGTCATCGCGGTCGCCTGGTCGTACACCGGGCTGCCGCCGGACCAGTTCGCGGGTCGCATCACGACGCTCTATGAGCGCAGCCTGACGACCACCGTCAACGACATCGAGCACATCGAGGCCAACTCGTACGCCGGTATCGGCATCGTCAAGATCTTCTTCCAGCCGGGCGTCAACGTCGCGGTCGCCAACGCGCAGGTCGCCGCCATCTCGCAGACGGTGCTCCGGCAGATGCCGCCCGGCATCACGCCGCCGCTGATCCTCAACTTCAGCGCGTCGACGGTGCCGATCCTGCAGCTCGCCATCTCCGGCAAGGGGCTGACCGAGCAGGTCCTGTTCGACACGGCGGTCAACGCGGTGCGGCCGCCGCTGGTCACCGTGGCCGGCGCCGCGGTCCCTTTCCCGTACGGCGGCAAGCAGCGGCTGGTGCAGATCGACCTCGACACCGCGGCGATGCAGGCGCGCGGCCTGTCGGGGCAGGACGTGTCGTTCGCGCTGGCCGCGCAGAACCTCATCATCCCGATCGGGACGCAGAAGATCGGCAGCCTCGAGTACACGCTGCAGCTCAACAACGCGCCGTCGGCCATCGCGGGCCTCGGCGACCTGCCGATCAAGGTCGTCAACGGGGCGACGGTCTACATCCGCGACGTCGCCAACGTGCACGACGGCAACTCGCCGCAGACCAACATCGTCCACGTCGACGGCAATCGCTCGGTGTTGATGTCGGTCCTGAAGAACGGCGCGACGTCGACGCTGGCGATCGTCGACGGCATCCGCGACAAGCTCGCCGGGTTGAAGGCGCAGCTGCCCGACAACCTGGTCGTGACGCCGATCAACGACCAGTCGGTGTTCGTGCGGGCAGCCATCAAGGGCGTCGCGGTCGAGGGCGCGATCGCGGCCGCGCTGACCAGCCTGATGATCCTGCTGTTCCTCGGCAGTTGGCGTTCGACCGTCATCATCGCGGTGTCGATCCCGCTGTCGATCCTCGGATCGATCGTCGCGCTGGCCGCGATCGGCGAGACGCTCAACATCATGACGCTGGGCGGTCTCGCGCTCGCGGTCGGCATCCTGGTCGACGACGCGACCGTGACGATCGAGAACATCAACTGGCACCTCGAGCACGGCAAGGACGTCGAGACGTCGATCATGGACGGCGCCGCGCAGATCGTCACGCCGGCGTTCGTGTCGCTGCTGTGCATCTGCATCGTGTTCGTGCCGATGTTCTTCCTGTCCGGCGTGGCCCGCTTCCTGTTCGTGCCGATGGCCGAGGCGGTGATGTTCGCGATGGCCTGGTCCTTCCTGCTGTCGCGCACGCTGGTGCCGACGATGGCCAACTTCCTGCTGAAGCCGCACGTCGCGCAGGCCGGCGGCCACGGCGCGCCGTCGCGCAACCCGCTGGTGCGCTTCCAGCGCGGCTTCGAGGCGCGCTTCGAACGGGTCCGCGGCAGTTATCGCGGGCTGCTCGAGATCGCCCTCGCGAACCGCCGTCCGTTCGTCATCGGCTTCCTCGTCGTGGTCGTCGCGTCGTTCGGCCTCGCGCCGTTCCTCGGCAGCAACTTCTTCCCGACCGTCGACGGCGGCCAGATCCTGCTGCACGCCCGGGTGCCGGTCGGCACCCGCGTCGAGGAGACGTCGACGCGCTTCGCCCGCATCGAAGCCGCCATCCGGCGCGTGGTGCCGAGCGACGAGATCGACACGCTGGTGGACAACATCGGCCTGCCCTACTCCAGCATCAACCTGACCTACAACAACACCGGCGTGCTGGGGACGCAGGACGGCGACATCCAGATCGCGCTCGGCGAAGGGCACCGTCCCACCGCCGAGTACGTCCGTGCGCTGCGCGAGACGTTGCCGCGCGAATTTCCCGACACCACGTTCTCGTTCCCGCCGGCGGACATCGTCGGCCAGATCCTGAACTTCGGCGCGCCGGCGCCGATCGAGATCCAGGTCCGCGGCAACAACCTCGACGGCAACTACCAATACGCCAACCAGTTGCTGAAGGCGATTCGCACCATCCCCGGCGTCGCCGACGCGCGCATCCAGCAGTCGCGGAAGAACCCGGTCTTCGCCGTCGACGTCGACCGCACGCGCGCGCAGGAAGTCGGCATCACCACGCGCGACGTGACCAACAGCCTGGTCGTCAACCTGGCCGGCAGCAGCCAGGTCTCGCCGACCTTCTGGCTCAACCCGGTCAACGGCATCTCGTACCCGATCGTGCTGCAGTCGCCGCAGTACACGCTCGACTCGCTGCAGGCGCTCGCCAATCTGCCGGTCAACGGTCCCGGCGGCGCGGCCCAGATCCTCGGCGGCGTGGCCCGCTTCTCGCGCGACAGCGGCAACGCGGTGGTCAGCCAGTACGACATCCAGTCGATGATCCAGATCAACGCGTCGACCCAGGACCGCGATCTCGGCGCCGTCGCGAAGGACATCCGCAAGCTGCTCGCCGACACCGCGGGCCAGCAGCCGCGCGGCACCAGCACCGTCCTGCTCGGGCAGGTGCGCACGATGGACAGCGCGTTCGCCGGCCTGATGTTCGGCCTGCTCGGCGCGGTGGTCCTGATCTACCTGCTGATCGTCGTCAACTTCCAGTCGTGGAGCGACCCGTTCGTCATCGTCAGCGCGTTGCCGGCGGCGCTGGCCGGCATCGTCTGGATGCTGTTCGCCACCCACACCACGCTATCGGTGCCGGCGTTGACCGGCGCCATCATGTGCATGGGCGTCGCCACCGCCAACAGCGTGCTGGTCATCACCTTCGCTCGCGAACGGCTGGCCGAGACCGGCGACGCGCTGGCGGCCGCCCGCGAGGCCGGCGCCGTGCGCTTTCGCCCGGTGCTGATGACCGCGCTGGCGATGATCATCGGCATGCTGCCGATGGCCCTCGGCCTCGGCGAGGGCGGCGAGCAGAACGCGCCGCTCGGCCGCGCGGTGATCGGCGGCCTGCTGTTCGCGACGACGGCGACGCTGTTCTTCGTGCCGGTCGTCTTCAGCCTGGTCCATCGCCGCCGCCGCGAGCCCGTCGCGACGCGCGTCCCGCTCCTCGGAGAACTCGATGTGGCCTGATCCCTCCGCGACCGCTGCAACCGCTGCAACCGCTGCAACCGCTGCAACCGCAGTGACCGCTGCGACCGCAGTGACCGCGGCGCCGTCCCCGCGCCGCTTGCGCCTCGCGGCGCTCGCGGTGGTCGTCGTGGCCGTGGTCATCGTCGGCGCCGGCATCGTCGTACGGTCGTCGAACGCCGCCCGGCTGTCGGCCCGCGCCACCGACCTGTCGGTGCCCACCGTCACGGTGATCCGGCCGAACGCCGCGAACGCCAGCGCCTCGCTCGAGCTGCCGGGCCGGCTCGAGGCCTATGCGCGCGCGCCGATCTACGCGCGGGTCAGCGGCTACCTGAAGAGCTGGAAGGTCGACATCGGCTCGCCGGTCAAGGCCGGACAGCTGCTGGCCGAGATCGACTCGCCCGATCTCGACCAGCAGCTGCTGCAGGCGCGCGCCGATCTCGCCAGCGCGAAGGCCAATGCCACGCTGGCCGGCACCACCGCCAAGCGCTGGCAATCGCTGCTGGCCGGCGACTCGGTATCTCGCCAGGAGGCCGAGGAGAAGGCCAACGACCTGACCACCAAGCAGTCGATGGTGGCCGCGGCGCAGGCCAACGTCGACCGCTACCTGGCGATGAAGACGTTCACGCGCATCGTGGCGCCGTTCGACGGGACCGTCACCTCGCGTTCCACCGACGTCGGCGCGCTGATCAACGGCGGCAGCGGCGCCGGGCCCGAACTGTTCACCGTGTCCGACACGCGGAAGCTGCGGGTCTACGTCAACGTGCCGCAGAGCTACGCGGCGCTGGTCCGCCGCGGAGCGAAGGCCACGTTGCGGGTGCCGGAGCATCCCGGGCGCAGCTACGAAGCGTCGATCGAGACGACCTCGGGCGCCGTCACGGCCGCGTCCGGCAGCATGCTGGTGCAGCTCGCCGTCGACAACGCGAGCAACGAGCTGCTGCCCGGCAGCTCGGCCAACGTCAGCCTCGCGCAATCGCACGACGCGACGACGCTCGAGATCCCGCCGGGCGCGCTGATGTTCGATCGCAACGGCACGCGGGTCGCGACGCTCGACGCGCAGGACCATGTGGTCATCAAGCCGGTGACCATCGCCCGCGACCTCGGCAAGTCGATCGAGATCGCGACCGGCCTCGAGGCCGACGATCGCATCATCGACAGTCCGCCGGACGGCATCGCGAACGGCGATGCGGTGCGCGTCGCCGCAGC
>CAHJXF010000210.1 GCA_903644065.1 Betaproteobacteria bacterium | reverse complement strand
GAGCCACTTGCTCGACCACTTCGAGATCGAAGCCGTCGACTGCCGCGATCCGACTCAGACGATTGGTGAGCACGCGCATCTTGCGCACGCCCAGATCTTTCAAGACTTGCGAGCCGAAACCGATGTCGCGCAACACGACCTCGTGATGCAAACCTTCGCGCTCGCGCTCCGGCACACGGGACGGCGCGCCGCGATCGTCCCGTCCGCGCTCCCGTTCGCGAGGGCGCAGCCCGTCGAGCGTCGCTCGCTCGAGCGGCCGCTTGGTCAGCTTCTCGATCTCGGCGAGCAACCGCTCCTCCTCGGGCGCCATCAACGAGATGGCGATGCCCGAAGCGCCGGCGCGACCGGTCCGCCCGATGCGGTGGACGTAATCTTCCGGCGCATAGGGCAGGTCGTAGTTGATGACCGCCGGCAACTCGACGATGTCGAGGCCGCGCGCCGCGACGTCGGTGGCGACCAGCACGTCGGTCTCGCCCTTCTTGAACGCCTCGAGGGCGATCATGCGGTCCCGCTGGCTCTTGTCGCCGTGGATGGCGTCCGCGTTGATGCCTTCGTTCTTCAGTTCGCGCGCGAGGCGGCCGGTGCCGATCTTGGTGTTGGAGAACACCAGCACCTGCTTCAGCTCGCGCTGCCGGATGATGTGGGCGACCGCCGCCCGCTTCTGCTCGGCCGGCATCGCATACACGATCTGCCGCACCAGCTCCGCGGTGGCGTTGCGCCGCGCCACCTCGATGACGACCGGGTCGGTCTGGAAGCTCTGCGCGAGCCGCTTGATGTCGTTCGAGAAGGTGGCCGAGAACAACAGGTTCTGCCGCTTCTTCGGCAGCAGGTTGATGATGCGCTGCAGGTCCGGCAGGAAACCCATGTCGAGCATGCGGTCCGCCTCGTCGAGCACCAGCACCTGCACCTGCGACAGGTTGAGCGTCTTCTGCTGCACGTGGTCGAGCAACCGTCCCGGCGTCGCGATCAGCAGCTCGACGCCGGCCCGCAACGCCGCGGTCTGCGGCGCCATGTCGACGCCGCCGAACACGACGGTGGAGCGCAGGTTGGTGTGCTGCGCGTAGCGCGCCACGTTGGCCGCCACCTGGTCGGCCAGTTCGCGGGTCGGCGTCAGCATCAGCGCCCGCACCGGGTGACGCGCCGGCGACGCGCTGCTGCTCGACAGCGGCAGCAGGTTCTGGAGGATCGGCAGCGAGAAACCCGCCGTCTTGCCGGTGCCGGTCTGGGCCGCGCCCATCACGTCGCGTCCGGCGATCACGACGGGGATGGCCTGGACCTGGATCGGCGTCGGAATCGTGTAGCCCTGTTCCGTCAACGCCCGCAGGATCGTCGGATCGAGGCCAAAGTCGGCGAACGTGACCGCCGGCGTCGCGGTCTTCGGCCCGGATGGATCGACGGCGATCGCACCGGCGACCTCGTCCGGGGGAGCGCTCGTGTGCAGCGGAGCTTCGGGCAGTTCGGTTTCGATCACCGGGGTCTTGGAATTTAGGAGGGGGACCGGGACGACAAGGCGCCGAACGTCGGGCTCGTCCGCGGATCGGGCGGTATTATCGCAGACGCGCGTCCGCGGCGCCACGCCTGATCGCTGTGGTCGACGTCGACACCGGCCGCCGCGCGCCCGGCCTACTCGATCGTGTCCAGCACCTCGCCCAGCACCCGGCAAAGTTGCTCGATCTGCGTCCGCTCGATGACCAGCGGCGGCGACAGCGCCAGCGTGTCGCCGGTCACCCGCACCAGAATGCCGTGCTCGAACGCGCGCTTGAAGGCTTCCATGCCGCGCGCTCCCGGCTGCGCCTCGCGTGCGGCCAGCTCGACCCCGCCGACCAGACCGACGTTGCGTACGTCGATCACGTGCCGTCTTCCGCGCAAGGCGTGCAACGCGTCCTCGAAGACTGCGGCCAGCGACGCGGCGTTCGCATAGGCGCCGACCTCGTCGTAGGTGTCGAGCGTGGCGAGCGCCGCGGCGCAGGCCAGCGGGTGGCCCGAGTAGGTGTAGCCGTGGAAGAACTCGATCGCGCCCGACGGGCCCTGCATGAACGCGTCGTGGACGGCGGCCTTGACGAACACCGCGCCCATCGGCACGCAGCCGTTGGTGATTCCCTTCGCGACCGTCATCAGGTCGGGCTCGACGCCAAAGTAGTCCATCGCGAACGGCGTGCCGAGCCGGCCGAAGCCGCTGATCACCTCGTCGAAGATCAGCAGGATGCCGTGGCGGGTGCAGATGTCGCGCAGGCGTTGCAGGTAGCCGGCGGGCGGTACCAGCACGCCGGTCGATCCGGCCACCGGCTCGACGATCACGGCGGCGATCGTCGATGCATCGTGCAGCGCGACGATCCGCTCGAGCTCGTCGGCGATCCCGGCGCCGTGCAGCGGCACGCCGCGCGTGAACGCGCGCGCCGGATCGTGGGTGTGCGGCATGTGGTCCACGCCGTTGAGCAGCGACCCGAACCACTTGCGGTTGTTCGCCATGCCGCCGACCGAGATGCCGCCGAAGCCGACGCCGTGATAGCCCCGTTCGCGACCGATCAGCCGCGTGCGCGTGCCCTCGCCGCGCACGCGGTGGTATGCGAGCGCCATCTTGAGCGCGGTGTCGACCGCTTCGGAGCCCGAGTTCGTGTAGAACACCTGGCTGAATTTCCGGCCCGTCGCCTCGACCAGTCGTTCGGCCAGCTCGAAGGCGGACGGATGCCCCATCTGGAAGGTCGGCGCGAAGTCGAGCGTCCGCGCGCTGTCGCAGATGGCTTCCACGATGCGCGGCTGCGCGTGGCCGGCGTTCACGCACCACAACCCCGCCGTGCCGTCGAGGATGTCGCGCCCGTCCGCGGTGCGGTAGTGGACGCCCGCGGCGGAGACGAACAGGCGGGGCGATTCCTTGAACGGCCGGTTCGCGGTGAAGGGCATCCACCACGCCGAAAGATCGTTGCTGGTCTCCATCAGCGCTCCCTCAAGTTGTCGTGCATTTCGTCGATACGAGCTGTCAAGGGACATGGTCTCATCCCCCTCGGAGCCGTCGCAGGAGTCGATTTTCCGTGTGCTAGCATCGACCAAAGACTCCGTGCCCTGCGTGATGTCGCACCACAGCGATTGCGTCACTTCGGTTGCGTCACTGCGCGATACGGGATTGGAAGCAGCACACGAAAGTCTTGCGGAGTCGAGTTTGAACAGTTCGCAATCCACGATGACGAGTCCCGGCGACGGCGCCCCGCTGCCGGACGATCTGATCGGTCGCACCATCGTCGGCATTCCGTTCGACGCCCCGCGCCCGCTGACCTCGCTGGTGCTGGAACAGCCCGAGACCGAAGGCGTGCGGGTGCTGGCCCTCAACCAGACGCTCTTCAAGGTGCGCCTCGCCGACAACGAGGGCCGGCGCAACACGGCCAGCATGCTGGTCAAGAAGATGTACGCGTGGCGCGGATACAAGATCGCGTGGCACGCCAAGCAGCAGCCGAACCGCATCACGCTCGTCGCGTCGCACGGTTCGTCGCCGATGGCCACCATCAGCATCGGCTTCGACTCGGGCGAAGGCCTGCTGGTCGACGACCTCTACAGGGACGAAGTCGATTCGCTGCGCGCCGAAGGCGGCCGCATCTGCGAATTCACCAAGCTCGCGGTGGACGGCGCGATCCGCTCCAAGCGCGTGCTGGCCACGCTGTTCCACATCGCTTACATCTATTCGTACCGCATGAGCGGCTTCACCGACCTGTTGATCGAAGTGAATCCGCGGCACGTCCGCTTCTACGAGCAGATGCTGGGCTTCGGGCAGCTCGGCCCCGAACGCCACAACCACCGGGTCGACGCACCGGCGGTCCTGATGCGGGTCAACCTGCCGCGCTCGGTGCCGAAGATCCGCCACTTCGGCGGGCACCCGGAACAGGCGCGGGTCGAGAAGTCGCTGTTCCCCTATTTCTTCTCGGAAAGCGAGGAGAACGGCATCATGCGCAGGCTCAGCGATCTCCGTTGATCCGGGCGCTGCGCCGCGGCAGTCGATCGTGAGCCCGCGCACCTTCGCGTACGACGAGGCCTTCTCCCGCAATCTCGGCTGGGTGACCGAAGCCGAGCAACGAAGCCTGCGCGGCAAGCGGGTCGCCATCGCCGGTCTCGGCGGTGTGGGCGGCAGCCACCTGCTGACGCTCGCGCGGCTCGGCATCGGGCGCTTCCACATCGCCGACTTCGATCGCTTCGATCTCGCCAACTTCAACCGCCAGGCCGGCGCCACGATGGCGACGCTCGACCGACCCAAGATCGACGTCTTGGCCGAGATGGCGCTCGAGGTCGATCCCGAACTCGAGCTGCAGCGCTTTCCGATGGGCGTCGAGGCCGACCGCGTCGACGCATTCCTCGCCGGCGTCGACCTGTACGTGGACGGGCTCGACTATTTCGCGCTCGACATCCGTCGCAGGGTCTTCGCGCGCTGCGCCGCGCTGGGCATCCCGGCGATCACCGCCGCGCCGCTCGGCATGGGCGTCGCGCTGCTCAACTTCGTGCCCGGCTCGATGAGCTTCGAGGACTATTTCCGGCTCGAAGGCGCGTCGCCCGACGAGCAGGCGATTCGCTTCCTGCTGGGCCTGTCGCCGCGCATGCTGCAGCTCGCCTATCTCGTCGACCGCTCGCGCGTCGACTTCCACGCCAAGCGCGGCCCGTCGACGGTGATGGCGTGCCAGCTGTGCGCGGGCATGGCCGCCACCGAGGCGCTCAAGCTCCTGCTCGGACGCGGGCGGGTGCTGAAGGCGCCGCACGGCGTGCAGTTCGACGCCTACCGCTATCGCCTGACGCGGACCTGGCGGCCGGGCGGCAACCACCATCCGCTGCAGCGCGCAGCGCTCGCGATCGCGCGACGCCAGCTCGGCATTCGTTGACCCGGCGGTCCCGCCGGACGGCGTTTCAGAACGTCTTGCGGACTTCCGCGTAGACCCGGTCCTGCTTGTCGTACTGGCCGAACAACCCGGTCCGGTGGCCGCCGAACACGTCGACGCCGGTCACCGCGCGCCAGTCCTTCCGGAAGTTCCACACCAGCTTCGGCCGCAGCAGCCAGTCGTTGCGGTTGAGGCTGTGGATCAGCAGCAGCTGCGGCTCCAGCGTGCGCAGCCACTTGGCGGACCAGAACAGCGTGACGCCGCTCTCGACGCGCTCGGGCACGATGCCCGGGTCGTGATTGCGGAACACGCGCTGGAAGAACTGCGTGTTGAAGCGCGCCTCGTCGGACAGCGGCACCTCGACGCTCAGGATGTAGTCGAGGTAGTTCTGCGCGACCACGCCGTCGCCGTCGGCCAGCGTCGACACGTTGAAGTTCTGGCCCACGGTGTAGACCGCCTCGGCCTTGAAGAGGAAGTCGTCGAAGTCCTTCGAGACGGTGGTGCCGTACTGGGTGATCTTGTCGTGGCTCGGCGTGAACACGAAGGCCGGGTTGGGCCCTGCGGTCACGTCGCGAAAGAAGGTCGGGTTGGCGTCGACGCTGCGATAGGCGAAGGCCGCGACGTCCCAGCCCTTTCGCAGGATCGACGCCCGCAGGCCGTAGTCGTGCAGCGAGCCGTCCTGGTCCGGCTTCCGCTCGTTGTTGACGACGTAACCGTAGCCCGCGGGCCCGGGTAGCGGATAGGGGAAGAAGTCGCTGCCGGGCTTGCCGATCTTGTTGACGCTCGGAAACGGGATCCAGATCGCCTCGAGATGGATGTCGTTCTTGAAGTATTCGGCCCGCGCGGCCCATTGCGGAATGCGCAGCAGGTCGAAGTCCATGACGACCGTCTCGCGCAGGTCCTTCGCCGACACGACGTCCGCGACGAACAGGCCGACCACCTCGCCCCAGATGATCTGCTGGCGGCCCACGCGGAGGTCCACGTCGCCGGCTCCGACGTCGATGTAGGTCTCGCGGAACTGGGCGTTGAACCGCTGGTCGCTTCGCACCTGCGTCGAATAGAAATCGCTCAGGTCGTAGATGGCGTCGTAGTCGAAGCGGCCGCTGATCTTCCACTTGAGGTTGGCGTTGAGCGCGCCCTGCGCGCCGAGCTCGAGCCGGTCGACCAGCTTCGAGAAGTGGGCGGGGTGCGGCAGCGTGTAGGCGGTCTCGAACTGGTCGAAACCGAAGAAGCGCGTGGCGGGGTTGTCCGCGACTTCGAGGTTGTCGTCGGCGAGGAGGTCGTCGATGCCGCCTTTCGAGCGCAGCTTGTCCTCGGTCGGGTCGGCCGCCGCGACGAGCCTCGGCGAGAATGCCCACGTCATCCTGCTCGACGTGACGGATCAGGCGTCGATCGCCGCCGCGGCAGAGCGCATCCAGAACGAGTTCGGCCGTCTCGACGTGCTCGTCAAC
>CAHJXF010000209.1 GCA_903644065.1 Betaproteobacteria bacterium | reverse complement strand
GGCGGCCGCCGCGATGTCGGGGGCGGTGTCGGCCAGCGTGCCGTCGAGATCGAACAGCATGCCGCGCTCGGCCGCCGCGCCGTCCGTCATGGGGCGGGCCGGTCGCGGACCCGCTCAGCGCGCATCGAGGCGCGTCGCGATCATGTAGTTGACGTCGACGTTCGGCGCCAGCCAGTAGCGCCGCGTGAGCGGGTTGTAGTGCAGGCCGATCATCGCGTCGAGCGAAAGCCGTGCCGCGCGAGCGTGGCGCGACAGCTCCGACGGCGTGATGAAGCGCTGGTAGTCGTGCGTGCCGCGCGGCAGCAGTCGCAGCAGGTACTCCGCGCCGATCACCGCGAAGAGATAGGCCTTCGGATTGCGGTTGATGGTGGAGAAGAACACGTGGCCGCCCGGCTTGACGAGAGTGGCGCAGGCCTGCACCACCGCGGCCGGGTCGGGCACGTGTTCCAGCATTTCCATGCAGGTCACGACGTCGAAGCCGGCCGGCTCGCGGAGCGCGATGTCCTCGGCGGAGATCGCTTCGTAGCGCACGGCGACCTTCGATTCCAGCCCGTGCAGCGCGGCGACCGACAGCGGTTTCTCGGACAGGTCGATGCCCGTCACGTCCGCGCCGCGTGCGGCCATCGATTCGGCGAGGATGCCGCCGCCGCAGCCGACGTCCAGCACCCTGGCGCCGCGCAGCGTCGCGCGCTCGGCGATCCACTCGAGGCGCAGCGGATTGATCGCGTGCAGCGGGGCGAACTCGCCACTGGTGTCCCACCAGCGATGGGCCAGGTCGCCGAACTTGCGCAGCTCGTCGGGATCGGCGTTTCGGGACGGCAGGGGGGTGACGGATTCCAAGACGGTACCTTTCGAAGCCCCGGAAACTAGCATGGGTCGCGACGCTCGCCGCGTAGGCGCAGGACGCGACCGCGCCGGCGGTCGTTCAATTCGTCGCGCATGCTGGGCGAGCCGACAAAAAAAGAGCCCCGCACTGCGGGGCTCTTCGCGACGCTCGCGGCGTCGTCCTGCTCGACCGACCGCGAACGTCAGCGGTTCGGTGCGCGGGTGCCGACCACTTCGATCTCGACCCGACGGTTCTTGGCGCGACCGGACGGGTTGTCCTTGCCGTTGACCGTGTTCGGTGCGATCGGCTGGCTCTTGCCCTTGCCTTCGGTGTAGATGCGGTTGGCTTCGATGCCCTTGCTGACCAGGTAGGCCTTGACCGACTCGGCACGACGCACCGACAGCTTCTGGTTGTAGGCGACCGAGCCGATGCTGTCCGTGTGACCGACCGCGATGATGACTTCGAGGTTGATCGCTCCCAGCTTGCCGACGAGGTCGTCGAGCTTGGCCTTGCCTTCGGGCTTCAGCGTGGCCTTGTCGAAGTCGAAGAACGCATCGGCGGCGAAGGTGATCTTCTCGGCCGTCGGTCCTGCCGGCGGCGTGACGGCCGGCGGCGGAGCGACGGGCGTGACGGGAGGAACAACGGGCTTCGGGACGAGGTCGGGGTCGCACTCGATCTGCGCGAGGGCCGGAGTGAAATACCCGGTGCGCCAGCACAGGCCGAACGGATCGCGCACCACGACGCCGCGCGCGTCCTGGGCGTAGCCGCTCACCGGGGTCGCGGCCTTGATGTCCGTAAGGGGTTGCTGCGCCATCGCGGCGCCACTCGCCGAAGCGAGGAGAGCAGCCAAAGTTGACATTTTGACCGACGTGTTCATGTTTCTCCTTTTGATTTCGAATTCAACGCGTCCGCTCCCTGCCACGGCCGCGAATTTATACCCGCGAAGCAACCTGCACCGCCAGCGAGCATCGACCACCGGCCTCCCCGGCCCGGTCGCTTCGATGTTCCTTCACTGCGCTTGGCGCCGCATCAACGAGCGTCGAACGGGCGTCGCGAATTCACTGCGTAGCCAGTTGACTTCTCGTTCGATTCTGCCACAGGGCTATGGCGCTTGCGCCCTTTCCCTCTGCGGCGCGCGCCCCGTCGGAGACGAATTGTCGCTTCTGCACAACAGGCTTCCCGGCCACCCAAACGTCCGTGACCGCTTCGCGTCCGGCGACGAAAATTAGGTGCGACGCGACGTCGAAGATCGGCTGGTAATCGAGCGCGCCGAGGTCGAAAGCGACCAGATCCGCCTGCTTGCCGACGACGATGCTGCCGATCCGGTCGTCGAGTCCGCAGGCCTTCGCACCAGCCAGGGTCGCCGCATGCAGAACCTGGTGCGCACCGAACACGTCGGCCCGGCCCGACGCCCCCTTCGCCAGCAGCGCCGCGAGGCGCATCTCGGCCGGCATGTCGAGGCGGTTGTTGCTGGCGCTGCCGTCGGTGCCGATGCCCAGGTTGATGCCGGCGTCGAGGTAGCGCGCGATGCGGGCGATGCCGGACGCGAGCTTCAGGTTCGAGGCCGGGCAATGCGCGATCGACACGCCGCGTTCGGCGAACAGCGCGACCTCGCGGTCGTCGAGATGCACCGCGTGCACGGCGGTCAGTGCCGGCCCGACCAGGCCGAGCCGTTCGAGTCGCATCGCCGGCCGCAGGCCGTGCTGCTCGATCTCGCGACGGATTTCCTCTTCGGTCTCGTGCAGATGGATCAGCATCGGCAGGCCGGTCTGTCCCATCAGCATCGAGATGCGGTCGAAGGTCGCGTCGCTGATGGTGTACGGCGCGTGCGGTGCGAACGAGAACGACAGCAGGGGTTCGTTGCGCATCCGGTCGAACAGCGCCAGGCCGCGGTCGAGGTAGTCGTCGGCATCGCCGCCGCCGGCCGTCGGCAGGTCGATGACGGTGATGCCCAGGTGCGCCCGCATGCCGATCTCGCGGGCCGCGCGGCCCGCCGCGGCGGGAAAGAAGTACATGTCGGCGAAGCACGTCGTGCCGCCACGCAACATCTCGAGACAGGCGAGCCGGGTGCCGGCCGCGACGAACTCCTCCGACAGCAGCGCCTTCTCGACCGGCCAGATCTTCGTCGACAGCCACTGCATCAGCGGCAGGTCGTCGCCGAGGCCGCGCAGCAGCGTCATGGCCGCGTGGGTGTGCAGATTGAACAAGCCCGGCGTAACGACGTGGTCCGGGAGGGCGGTCTCGACGCCGGCGGCGCAGGCCGCCCGCAGGTCGGCCACCGGGCCGATCGCGGCGATGGCGCCCGCGGCATCGATGGCGATCGCGTGCCCTTCGAGGACGACGCCGGCCGGTTCGATCGGCACGATCCAGCGCGGGACGATCAGTTCGGCGACAGGGAGCGGTCTTTGCATCGAACTGAATATAACAGCGCGTTTTCGGTTCCCGGGCAGCGGATTTCGTCCGTGCGCCGGAGGTCGCCCATGCTCCGCGTCGACGGGCCACGAGCCACCCGCCGGCAGCCGGCCGGGAGGTCGTCCGCTCGAGGCCGCATGCTAAAATCGCCGGCTTTCGCAGGCTCGGCGGCCCATCGTCCCGAGGCGGCGAGCGCGTCGGACGACGCTGCGTGCTTCTTCATCCACCCGTCTCTTCCGGTCGCACATGACTTCGTTCGCCAAGGAAATGATCCCGGTCAGCCTCGAAGAGGAGATGCGCCGGTCCTACCTCGACTACGCGATGAGCGTGATCGTGGGGCGTGCGCTGCCCGACCTGCGGGATGGATTGAAGCCGGTCCATCGGCGCGTGCTGTACGGCATGAACGAGCTCAGCAACCATTCGAACCGGCCGCACAAGAAGTCGGCCCGCATCGCCGGCGACGTGATGGGCAAGTACCACCCGCACGGCGACCTGGCGATCTACGACACGATGGTGCGGATGGCGCAGCCGTTCTCGCTGCGCTATCCGCTGATCGACGGCCAGGGCAACTTCGGTTCGGTGGACGGCGACAACGCGGCGGCGTCGCGCTACACCGAGGTGCGGCTGTCGAAGATCGCCGAGGCGATGATCGCCGACCTCGATCGCGAGACCGTCGACTTCGTACCCAACTACGACGGCTCCGAGCACGAGCCGGTGGTGCTGCCGGCCAAGATCCCCAACCTGCTGATTAACGGGTCGACCGGCATCGCGGTCGGCATGGCGACCAACATTCCGCCGCACAACCTGCGCGAAGTGGTCGACGCCTGCCTGCACCTGCTGCGCAATCCCGACTGCGGCATCGAGGAGCTGATCGAGATCGTCCCGGCGCCCGACTTCCCCACCGGCGGCGTGATCCACGGCATCGCCGGCGTGCGCGAGGGCTATCGCACCGGCCGCGGCCGCGTGGTCATGCGGGCCCGCACGCACTTCGAGGAGCGCACCGACAAGGGCGCCGGACCGCGCACGTCGATCATCATCGACGAGCTGCCGTACCAGGTGAACAAGAAGACGCTGCTCGAGCGCATCGCCGAGCTGATCCAGGAGAAGAAGCTCGAGGGCATCGCGCACATCCAGGACGAGTCCGACAAGTCGGGCATGCGGGTCGTCATCGATCTCAAGCGCGGCGAAGTGCCCGAGGTGGTGCTCAACAACCTGTTCAAGAACACGCAGCTGCAGGACACCTTCGGCATGAACATGGTGGCGCTGCTCGACGGGCAGCCGCGCCTGTGCAACCTCAAGGTGATGATCGAGGCGTTCGTCAACCATCGGCGCGAGGTCGTCACGCGCCGCACGGTGTTCGAGCTTAAGAAGGCGCGCGAACGTGGCCACGTGCTGGAAGGTCTCGCCGTCGCGCTCGCCAACATCGACGAGTTCATCGCGCTGATCAAGGCCGCGCCCACGCCGCCGATCGCGAAGCAGGAGCTGATGAGGAAGTCGTGGGACTCGTCGCTGGTACGCGAGATGCTGTCGCGTGCCGAGGCCGACACGCCCGGCGGGCGCGAGGCGTTCCGGCCCGACGGACTGCCGCCGCACTACGGCATGCAGGCCGATGGCCTGTATCGCCTGAGCGACGAGCAGGCGCAGGAGATCCTGCAGATGCGCCTGCAGCGGCTGACCGGGCTCGAGCAGGACAAGATCGTCGAGGAATACCGCGACGTGATGGGCCAGATCGCCGACCTGCTCGACATCCTCGCGAAGCCGGAACGCATCACGGCCATCATCGCCGACGAGCTGACGCAGATCCGCAGCGACTTCGGCGACGCGCGGCGCAGCGAGATCGTGCTGAACGCGCTCGACATGAACGACGAGGACCTGATCACGCCGCAGGACATGGTGGTCACGATCTCGCACGGCGGCTACATGAAGAGCCAGCCGATCGCCGAGTACCGCGCGCAGAAGCGCGGCGGGCGCGGCAAGCAGGCCACCACGATGAAGGACGAGGACTGGATCGACCAGCTCTTCGTGGCCAACACGCACGACATGATCCTCGCGTTCAGCGATCGCGGCCGCGTCTACTGGCTGAAGGTCTACGAGGTGCCGCAGGGTTCGCGCGGCTCGCGCGGCAAGCCGCTCGTCAACATGTGGCCGCTCGCCGACGGCGAGAAGATCACCGTCGTGCTCGCGGTCAAGGCGTTCGACGACGCGCACTACGTGTTCATGGCGACGTCGCTCGGCACCGTCAAGAAGACGCCGCTGACCGACTTCGCCAACCGCCGCACGGCCGGCATCATCGCGGTCGACCTCGACGAGGGCGACCACCTGATCGGCGTCGCGATCACCGACGGCAGCCACGACGTGATGCTGTTCTCCGACGCCGGCAAGGCGGTGCGCTTCGACGAGAACGACGTTCGCTCGATGGGCCGCGGCGCGCGCGGCGTGCGCGGCATGAACCTCGACGAGGGCCAGCAGGTCATCGCGCTGCTGGTGGCGCCGAACGAGGACGAGCTGCGGCAGGGCGGTGCGGCCCAGGATGCGCCGGTCCGCCAGAGCGTGCTGACCGCGACCGCCAACGGCTACGGCAAGCGCACGCCGATCGACGAGTACACGCGTCACGGCCGCGGCACCAAGGGCATGATCGCGATCTCGACGTCGGAGCGGAACGGCAAGGTGGTCGCCGCCACGCTCGTCGACGTCCGCGACGAACTGATGCTGATCACGACCGGCGGCATCCTGATCCGCACGCGGGTGTCCGAGATCCGCGAGATGGGCCGCGCGACGCAGGGCGTGACGCTGATCAGCGTCGACACCGGCACGCATCTCGTCGGGCTGCAACGCGTCATCGAGGCCGACGAGGCCGAGGGCGGCGACGTCGCGATCGGCGAGGCACCGGCCAACGATCCTGCTGCATGACCGGGGACCGTCGCGTCGTGCGACGGCCCGATCGATTCCACGAACAGACGTCCTGTCGACGTCGGAGACCCGCATGAACCCTCGATCCATTCGCAACGCCCTGTCCGTCGTCGCCATTGGCGCATCCCTCGCCCTGCCGTTCGCGGTGCACGCCCAGGCGCCGGCGCCTGCC
>CAHJXF010000208.1 GCA_903644065.1 Betaproteobacteria bacterium | reverse complement strand
TGCTTGAGTTCGGCCATCAGCACGTCCTGCGCGATCACGTTCCACGCCGTGTCGGACCGGGCCGCGGCCGCGGCGCCGATCGTCGCGGTCTGCTGCAGGAACCTGCGTCGGGTGGGCGAGGACGTCATGGCGAATCCCGGTTCGCTCGGTGCGGGGTGGACCAGCGGACCACGCCGTCGGTACGCGCCATCAACGACGCTCGACGACGTAACGTTCGACGCGATCGGCCGCGAGATCGTAGCCGCTCGTTCCCATGTACGACGCCTGGCGGGCCAGCCGCATCGACCCGTCGACCCACACGGTATCCATCGCCTTCCAACCCGTCACCGGCGTCTTCATGCGCACATGGACGATCTGGTTGGCGGGCGGCGGCGGCGTATGGATGCAGGCGCCGAAGTACGGCACCAGCAGGAACTCGCGCAGTCGTCCGTGCTCCTCGTCGAGCGGCACGAGATAGCCGGGTATGCGCACCGCGGCCCCGTCCAGCGCCGCCACGGTCGGCGCGTCGTCCCAGGCCATGCGCATCTCGTTCAGCAGCGCCTCGGCCTGCGCGTTCGAGTCCTCGACCCGGTCGATCTTCCGGTCCTGGAAGCGCTGGTACGGATCCCAGCCGGTGGGCATCAGGTCGTCCCAGCGGATGGTGCGGAAGCTCGTCGGCGCCGGCGATGGCGACGCTGCTGACGCTGCCGACGCTGCCGACGCTGCGGGGATGCCGCCGACGGGCGGGTGACCCCGCCACGGCGCCATCCACACGCCGAGCGCGATCACGCCGACCACGAGCAGCGCCGCGCTTCCGATGGCGACGGCCCTGCCGCTCACCGTCGACTCGAGCGACGACGGGACGGTCGAGCCATCGGCCCTGCGCCGCATGCCGCGTTCAACGACTCAGCGAGACGATGCGCGCCGGACGTTGCAGGTCGCGCTTGAACTGGCCCTTGCCGCTGGCCACCTCGACAGCCACCTTTTGCAGCCGCGGATAGGCGTCGAACAGCCCGACGTCGACCGACGCGAGGCGGTCGATGTGCGCGCAGCGGTATTCGAAGCTGGCATCGAGGTCGGCGTGCGCGTCGGCCGCGGCGCCCGCCGCGGGCGGGTTGAAGATCGCCGACTCGGCTTCCGCCTTTTGCAGCTTGCATTCGGCGGCGGGCGTCAGGCGGAACAGGTCGCCGGGCGCCTTCATGCGCGCCTGCAGCTTGTCGACCGATGAGCGTTCGGCCGGCGTGTTGGCGCGATGCTCGAAGCCGATCACGCTGTCGAGCGGCGACTCGAACGCGAGCGTGACGACGTCGTCCTGCACCGCGATGCCGAGCGACGCGATGCCGTGCACGTGCGCATGCTGGTGGTTGTCGGGTTCCTCGGCGCTCGACGCGAACGCCGGCAGGCAGATGCAGGCCGCCGCGACGACGGCTTGCGCCGCCCGCGTCGTGCGATGACTTCGATACTGGATCGACATGGATCCTCCTAGACGAACGAATGAGCGGGAATCCCGCGGGATGCCCGGATGGTCAGAAGAACTTGGTCAGGCCGCCGTAGAAGCCGCGCCGCGGTCCGTACTGCGGCGCGCCGACGCCGATACCGGTGCCGTCGCGCAATTCGAAGCTGCGATCGAACAGGTTGATGATCGCGACCCGTCCTTCGAACTTCCCGACCAGCGGCGCCGTCAGCGTCTGCGTGGCGCTCAGGTTGACCTGCGTGTACGACGGCAGGTGCTCGGTGTTGGCGAAGCCGCTGCGCAATCCGCTGCCGTACAACAGGTCGGCCGCGACGCGCGTGCCGCCGAGCTGGTACGCGGCGCCCGCCGAGCCGGTCCACTTCTGCTCGTGGTCGAGGTGCACGTAGTGGCTCGCGATGTAGTCGAGCTCGTCCTGCTCGAAGTTGAACTGGCCGGTCTCCACCGTCTTGCCCTCGGCCTTGGTGCGCGACGCGTTGAGGTACAGGCTCAGGTTGTCGCGCTTGTACGCGGCCGACAGCTCGAAGCCGCGGATGCGGCCCTGCTCGTAGTTGAAGTCCGAGAAGATCAACGCGTTGCCGAACTGGCCCTCGTCCTGCAGGTGCTTGACCTTCCGATAGTAGCCGTCGAGCCCGAGCGTGATCTCCGGCGTCAGTTGATGCGACACGCCGACGTCGAGATAGTGCGACCGCTCGCTCTTGACCGACGTGTCGGCGTCGGACGGCAACGCGTTGGTCGTGCCGAGGAAGTTGGCCACCGACGTCGTGTCGATCTTCTCGGTCGCCGGCGGCGTGAAGTAGCGCGAGTAGCCGACGTGCACCCGCGTGTCGCGCCGCACGTCGTAGGTCAGGCCGATGCGCGGGCTCCACTGCTTCTCGTTGACGACGGTGTCCACGTGGTCGAAGCGCACGCCGAAGTTGACGGTCAGCGGATCGCTCGGGCGCCACTCGTCCTGCAGGTACAGGCCGTAGGTCACGCCGGTGATGCGCGTGCTGTCGTCGACCGTGAACGGCGTGGTGCTGGTCTGGTTGCCGTCGTCGTCGGCGGTGAACACCGTCGAGCTGTTGTCGGCCGTGTAGCGCTCGCGCTGCGCGAACACGCCGGAGCGCAGCGTGTGCTGGTCGGTCAGCCGGAAGCTCGCGTCGCCCTGCACGCCGTAGGTGGTGTTCTTCCGCAGGATCTGCGCGCCCACGCCGTTGAACAGCAGGTCGCCGAGCGGATCGGGTTGATAGGCGACGTCGGTGTAGCGGCGAAAGACCGACACCTGGTAGTCGACCTTGTCGGTCGGGCTCGCCTGGTAGCTGACGATCTGGAACTGGTTCTTCTCGTTCTGCCGCGCATCGAACTTCGACGAATCGATCGACGGGTCGCCGTCGATGGCGAAGCTCTGCTGCTGGTCGGGCACGTTCGGGATCTGGAACTTGTTGTTCGAGCTGCCCACGATGAAGCTGACGCGGCTGTCCGCGTCGATGATCCGCGACAGGTAGCCGAAGGCCTTCTGCTGCTTCGTCGTGTCGTGGATCGCATCGCGCGCGGACGTCGGGTTCTCGATGCCGACGTTGTCGCGGAGAAAGCTGCCGGTCGCGAAGCCGGTCCAGCCGTCGAGGGTGCCGCCGACGTCGACCGAGCCTTCGCCGTGGCCGCGCGAGCCGCCTAGGCCGTACACGCTGCCGCCGTTCTGGAACCCCGTGCCGCGCGTGCGGATGTCGATGATGCCGGCGGTGCGATAGCCGTACTGCGCGGGCAGCGCGCCGGTCAGCACGTTGATCTGCTCGGCGAAGCGGGTGTCGATGGCCTGGCCGAAGCCGGAGATCGCCTCGGGGATGACGACGCCGTTGATGCGGTATTGCAGGTTCGAGTGGTCGCCGCGCACGTGCAGCTGGCCGTAGCTGTCCTGCACCACGCCGGGCGCCTGCAGCAGCACCTGGTTGAGCGGCGTCGCCTCGCCGAACGGCAGCGCCTGGATGTCGCGCTGGTCGAAGCGATAGATCGTGCTGCCGGTCTCGGGCAGCAGCGCGTTGCGGGCCGCGTCGAGACGCCGGCCGGTGACCTGGACGGTGTCGAGCCGCTGCGGGGGCAGGGTCGGCGGTTCGACCGGCGCGCTGCGCGCCTGGGCCACGATCAGCGGTACGGCGGCGGTCGTGTCGGTCGGTAGCGAGGTGGACGGAGCGGTCGGTGCTTCGGCGGTCATGCCGGTCCCGCTGTAGAGCGTGGCGATGGCGATGGCCAACGCGTGCCGTTGAGGCGTTTTCATGTGCGGTTCTCCTGGTCGGGGGCGACCCGCGGTCGGTCGCGGATCGAGGGGTGCGTCAGGAGAAGCGCGGCGGCGCCCGGGAGTCGTAGCGTGCGACGGATGCGACGGCCGGATCGCGATGCCGCCACGGGCGATCGATCGAAGGCGCGTGCCCCGGCGCGTCGAAGATCGGGACAGCCACGTCGCTGACGTGGTCGAGGTGCGCGAAGACCAGGCACTTCGCGCAGAACGTCTCCGGATGGCCCGGCGCCTGCTCACCGCTGCGCAGGTGTTCGAGGTCGTGCTCGAGCGCGTGCGAAGCCGCCTGCTGCTGCCCGAAGACGAGCAGCAGCGCGAACAGCAGATGGATCAGGGGCGATCGTCGAAGCACGCGGGAAGTGTGGGCCAGAGCGGAGGGTTCCGGAGTCTAAACGACAGTTAATTGTCAATAGAAGTTGCTGCGGCGGAGGTGGTGGACAGGGAGGTGGGGGACATTCGCCATGCCGTCGCGCCATCACGCATCCAGCGCGGACTCTTCGTCGTCCGTCCACGGCGGCAACGGGTCGCTCAGGCGAGTCCAGGCCGTCGTCCCCGCGTCCTCCTCAACGGGCGTCAACAGGCAACCCTGCAACGCCGCTTCGATGCCGGCCCGGTCGAGTGCCCGGCCGATGAACACGATCTCCTGCTTGCGGTCGCCGTAAGGCTCGACGAACTCGTCGCGAACGAACTCTTCGAATTCCGCGTCGCGCGGCCAGGTCGAGCGCGGCGACGCCGCCCACCACGTCCCGGCGGGATCGAGATGGACGAGCTTGCCCGCGCCCGACAACGCACCCACCCGGTCCGGTCGACTGGCGAGCCAGAAGTGGCCCTTGACGCGCAGCACCGCCGCCGGCGCCGAGCCGAGGAAGTCGGCGAAACGTTGCGGATGCAACGGTTTTCGCGCGCGCCACACGAAGCTCGACAGGCCGAACGCGTCCGACTCGGGGACGTGCTCGCCGGCCAGTTCCTTCGCCCAGCCCGGCATGGCGCGGGCGCGTTCGAAGTCGAACAGGGACGTGCCGAGCACCTGGTCGAGCGGCACGGCGCCGCGCTCGGCTTCGACGATCTTCGCATCGGGATTGAGCCGACGGACGATCGCCCGCACCAGGCCCACGCGCTCCGCGTCGACCAGGTCGATCTTGGTGATGACGACGACGTCGGCGAACTCGATCTGGTCGACCAGCAGGGTGACCACGTGGCGCTCGTCGTCGTCGCCGAGCGACTGGCCGCGCGCGGCGAGCAGGTCCTCGCTCGCGTAGTCGTCGAGCAGGTTGACGGCGTCCACCACGGTCACCATCGTGTCGATGCGCGCGACGTCCTTCAGCGACTCGCCGTCCTCCGCCTCGAAGTCGAAGGTCGCGGCCACCGGCAGCGGTTCGGAGATGCCGGTCGACTCGATCAGCAGATGGTCGAAGCGCCCTTCGAGCGCGAGCTGGCGCACCTCCTTCAGCAGGTCCTCGCGCAGCGTGCAGCAGATGCAGCCGTTGCTCATCTCGACCAGCCTCTCCTCGGTGCGCAACAGGCCGACCCCGCTGGCGTCGGCCGCGTCGCGCACCAGCACCGCGTCGACGTTGACCTCGCTCATGTCGTTGACGATCACCGCGACGCGCCGGCCCTCGCGGTTGCGCAGGATGTGGTTGAGCAGCGTGGTCTTGCCGGCGCCGAGGAAGCCGGACAGGACGGTGGTGGGGAGCGGGGCGGTCGATCGACTCATCGCTTGTTC
The DNA here is from genome assembly GCA_903644065.1 of Betaproteobacteria bacterium. Lineage (GTDB taxonomy): Bacteria > Pseudomonadota > Gammaproteobacteria > Burkholderiales > Burkholderiaceae_D > CAHJXF01. The sequence goes on along the minus strand of CAHJXF010000208.1, from coordinate 896 downwards.
CTCGAGCTGGTGGGTCTTCGCGTGGAGTCGCTCAGGCCGCGGCTTCGAGCGCGGCTGCGATCACCGACGCGTTGTGTGCGAAGAGCTTCAGGTAGGTGTCCGCTTCGGTGCCGGGCCGAGACAGCGCGTCCGAATAGAGACGGCCGCCGGGCGCGACGCCCGCTTCGCGCGCGATGCGTTCGACGAGGCGCGGGTCGGTGATGTTCTCGACGAAGACCGCGCGGATGTCCTGCTCGCGGATCTGGCGCACCAGCCGCGCGACGGTCGCGGCCGACGGCTCGCCATCGGTGCTCATGCCGAGCGGCGCGATGAAGTCGATGCCGTAGGCCGCCCCGAAGTAGCCGAACGCGTCGTGCGAGGTCATCACGCGACGGCGGGCCCGCGGGATCGCGTCGAAGCGGGCGCGGACCCGTCGGTCCAGCGCGTCGATCTTCGCCGAGTAGGCCGTCGCGCTCGACTGCCAGTCGGGTGCGAGCGCGGGGCGCGCGTCGCCGAGCGCGCGCGTCAGGTTGCGGACGTAGACCTTCGCGTTGTCCAGCGTCTGCCACGCGTGCGGATCGGCCTGGCCGCCGAAGCGGCGCGGCGTCAGCCCCGCGGTCGCGACCACCATCGGTGCCTTCGATCCAGACGCGCGGACCAGGCGGTCCATCCAGCCCTCGAAGCCGAGGCCGTTGACGACGACGAGGTCGGCGCGCGACAGGCTGCGCGCGTCGTCGGGCCGCGGCTCGAACAAGTGCGCATCCGAGTCGGCGCCGACCAGCGTGTCGATGCGCAACGCCGTTCCGGCGACCGGCCCGCCCACGTTCTCAAGCAGGTCGGCGAGGATCGAGAAACTCGCGACGATGCGGAGCGACGCCGGGTCGGGCGGCGCCGCCCGGGCGCAGGCGGCGCCGAGC
>CAHJXF010000207.1 GCA_903644065.1 Betaproteobacteria bacterium | reverse complement strand
GGGGCCCAAGTCCGTCGCCCAGCGCCCAACAAGCCCCTTGGGTCCCGGCCTTCGCCGGGACGACGAAGCCGAGTGAACGCCTTCTTCGTCCCCGTCGTCCCCGTCGTCCCCGTGGTCCCATGGTCTTCGTCGTTCCCGCGAACGCGGAAACCCAGCGACGTCACCGGTCGCACAACCAGCGACTCTCTTCCCTTCGTCACCCCGGCGCAGGCCGGGGCCCAAGTCCGTCGCCCAGCGCCCAACAAGCCCCTTGGGTCCCGGCCTTCGCCGGGACGACGAAGCCGAGTGAAGGCCTTCTTCGTCCTCGTCGTGCCCGTGGTCCCCGTGATCCCCGTGGTCCCGTGGTCCCATGGTTTTCGTCGATCCCGCGAACGCGGGAACCCAGCGACGTCACCGGTCGCACAACCAGCGACCCCCTTCCTTTCGTCACCCCGGCGCAGGCCGGGGCCCAAGTCCGTCGCCCGGCGTCGGACGAGCCACTTGAACACCCGCCTTCGCAGAAACGACGGAACCGCTAGCCGTGATCGGCTCGACGACGACTTCGTGTCCCCACAACGCCGACATCACCGCGCCCACTCGCTTGACCTCGCCGCTCGACAGGTAGCGCACCGACCCGCTCGTCGCCGCCCGCGGCGACACGCGTCGTGCGACCTGGGCCGCGACCGCCTCCGCCGCATCGATCAGCACGACGCCGGGCCCGACGACCGCCCGGATCGTCGGACGCAGGAACGGATAGTGGGTGCAGCCGAGCACCAGCACGTCCACGCCCTGGCGCATCAGCGGCGACAGATGTCGCGTCACGAGTTCGCGCGTGACCGGCCCGTCGAGATCACCCCGCTCGACCTGTTCGACCCATCCCGGGCAGGCCTGCAACACGATGCGCGCCGAGCCCGCGTGCGCGGCGCACAGGCGGGCCACCGACGCGCTGGCCAGCGTCTGCCGCGTCGCGAGCACGCCGACCACCCCGTGCGTTCGCGCGACGGCCGGCTTGATCGCCGGTTCCATCGCGACGATGGGAATCGCGTGCCGCGCACGCAACGCATCGACGGCCAGCACCGACGCCGTGTTGCAGGCGACGACGATCGCCTTCACGCCCATCGTCAGAAGGAGCTCGACGAGTACCGCCGATCGATCGCGCACGAACGCGGGATCGCGATCGCCGTACGGGGCATGGGCCGAATCGGCGATGTAGACGAGCCGCTCCGCGGGCAGCGCGTCGTGGATGGCGCGAAGCACCGACAGTCCGCCGACCCCCGAATCGAAGACGCCGATCGGCGCGTCGCGGTCCGGGCCGCGCTCGGCGGTCGACGGCGCGACGATCGCGACGCCGTCAGTCGACGGCGCCATGCCCCCGCAACCGATCGGCAGGCGATGCGACGTGGATCGCCTCGACGTCCCCGCACTGCGCCCGATGCAGCAGCGCGTGGTCCATCAGCACCAGCGCCAGCATCGCCTCGGCGATCGGCGTCGCGCGGATGCCGACGCACGGGTCGTGACGCCCCTGCGTGTCCACCGTCACCGGCTGTCCGTCGACGTCGATCGAGCGGCGCGGCAGGCGGATCGACGACGTCGGCTTGATCGCGAGCGACACCGTGATCGGCTGGCCGGTCGAGATGCCGCCGAGGACACCACCCGCATGATTGCCGACGAAGCCGTCGGGCGTGATCTCGTCGCCGTGCTCGCTGCCTTTCTGGCGGACCACCGCGAAGCCCGCGCCGATCTCGACGCCCTTCACCGCGTTGATCCCCATCATCGCGTGGGCGATCGCCGCATCGAGCTTGTCGAACAGCGGCGCGCCGAGACCGATCGGCACGTCGATCGCCTCGACGGCGATGCGCGCGCCGATCGAGTCACCCGAGCGACGCAGCGCGTCCATCGCGGCTTCGAGCCGCGGCACGATCGCCGCGTCGGCCGAGAAGAACGGGTTGCGGTCGACCTCGTCCCAGGTCACGAACGGCATGTCGATGTCGCCGAGCGCGCTCATGCGACCGCGCACCCGCGTACCGTACTGCAGCCGCAACCATTTCTTCGCGATCGCTCCGGCCGCCACCATCGGTGCGGTCAACCGCGCCGACGAACGCCCCCCGCCGCGCGGATCGCGCAGCCCGTACTTGTGCTGATAGGTGAAGTCGGCATGACCGGGGCGAAAGCGCCGCGCGAGTTCCGCGTAGTCGCTGCTGCGCTGATCCTCGTTGCGGATCAGCAAGGCGATCGGCGTCCCCGTCGTGCGACCCTCGAAGACGCCCGAGAGGATCTCGACCGTGTCGCTCTCGCGTCGCTGCGTCACGTGCCGCGACGTGCCGGGCTTGCGCCGATCGAGATCGCGCTGCAGGTCCTCGGCCGCCAGCGGCAGCCCCGGCGGACAGCCGTCGACCACGCAGCCGATCGCCGGACCGTGCGACTCGCCGAAGTTGGTAACGCAAAACAGGTGGCCGAGGGAGGATCCGGACATGGAGGTCTTCGCGATGGAGCCGGCTGGCGCGCCGGATTATCCCCGAAGCCACCGGCCGGTCCGCGCCGCGCGAGTCATCGCACCGCGCCGCGCAGTTCGGCGACTTCGGCCTGCAACATCGCCGCGTCGACCCCGGCCGGCGGCAGCGCACGGCCGACCATCAGTTCCAGCCGGCTGACGAGGCCTTCCTTCAGCGGCCGCGGCAGCGTGCGAAACGCGCGGCCCGACTTGCGCGAGAACCAGCTGCCCCACAACCCGCGCAGCGCCATCGGCACCACCGGCACCGCGTTGCGCTCGACGATGCGTGCGGCGCCCTGGCGAAACGGATAGAGCTCGCCCGTGTCCGTGATGCGCCCCTCGGGAAAGATGCACACCAGTTCACCGTCGCGCAAGGCACCGTCGATCAGCGCGTTGGCCTTCGCGAACGTGGCCGGATCGGTCTTGGCGGACGCGATGCCGATCGCGCCGACCGCCTTGAACAGCCAGGCCAGCACCGGCGCCTTGAAAATGCCGAGGTCCATGACGAAGCGGATCGGCCGCGGACTCTCGCCCATGACGATCACCGCGTCGACGAAGCTGACGTGGTTGCACACCAGCAACGCCGGTCCTTCGGCGGGAATGTGCTCGATGCCGGTGGTGCGGATGCGATAGAACGTCGACACCAGCAGCCACGCCAGGAAGCGCATCAGGAACTCGGGTACCAGCGAATAGATATACGCCGCGACGACCGCGTTCAGCAAGCCGACGGTCAGGAACAGCTCGGGGATCGTGAAGCCGAACGAGAACAGCGCGATCGCCATCAACGACGACACGATCATGAACAGCGAGTTGAGAATGTTGTTGGCCGCGATGATGCGAGCGCGATGCGACGGCGCCGAGCGGCTCTGGATCATCGCGTAGAGCGGCACGCTGTAGAGGCCGCCGAACAGCGCGAGCAGGAACAGGTCGATCATCACGTGCCAGTGCGCGAGACGGTCGGCGCTCCCGATGACGAAGGCGATCGCGCCGACCAGCGACGCGCCGCCCGCCCCCGCCGGATGCAGCGCATGCGACGCGAACCACAGGTCCACCGCGAAGACCGTCATGCCGATCGAGCCGAACGGGACGAGGCCGATCTCGACCTTGCCGCGCGACAGCTTCTCGCACAGCAGCGAGCCCGAGCCGATGCCGATCGAGAAGATCGCGAGCAACAGCGTGACGACCTGCGGATCGCCGCCCAGCACATCCTTGGCGAAGTTGAAGAACGACGTGAGGAAGGTGGCGCCGAAGAACCACAGCCACGAGATGCCGAGCAGCGACAGGAACACGGCGCGGTCCCGCTTCGCCAGCTTGAGGTTGCGCCAGGTCTCGGTGAACGGGTTCCAGTTGATCGCGAGATCGGGCTGATCGGACGGGGCGGCCGGCACGAACGAGACGACGATGCGGCCGACGACCGCGATGCCGAGGCACACGCCCGCGACGATGGCCGGGCCGTTCGATCCGAGGTCGGCCAGCTCGCCGCCGACGATGGTGCCGATCAGAATGGCGACGAACGTGCCCATCTCGATCATGCCGTTGCCGCCGACCAGTTCGCGCTCGTTCAGCTGCTGCGGCAGGTAGGCGTACTTGACCGGGCCGAACAAAGTGGAATGCACACCCATCATGAACGTGCCGGCGTACAGCAGCCACACGTCGTGCAACAGGAAGCCCGCGCCGCCGAGCAGCATGATGGCGATCTCGAGCGACTTGACGAAGCGCATCACGCGCGACTTGTCGAACTTGTCCGACAGCTGGCCCGAGGTGGCCGAGAACAGCACGAACGGCAGGATGAAGATGGCCGAGATGACGAACGCCGCGGTCTTGGCGTCGACGCCTGCGAAGAGCGCCGTCTGGTACGTGACGAGCGCGGTGAATGCGACCTTGAAGACGTTGTCGTTGGCGGCGCCGAAGAACTGCGTCCAGAAGAAGGGAGCGAAGCGGCGCTGCCGGAGCAGGCCGAACTGGCTGGTGTGACTCATGTCGGTCTCTCCGAGGTCGACGGTGGTTCGATCGATCGATCGTGCTTTCTCGCGCTTCACCGACGCTCCTCTCGGTGGACGTCGATGCCGCGCAGCATCTCGGCCAGGCGCTCCTCGCGTTCGGCGGTGAAGCCGCAGGCGACCGCGGTGTCCGCCGGCAGACGCAACGTGCCGAACAGATAGTCCCAGACCGGCAAGTCCCCGTAGTTGCCTTCGTGGCGATCGGCCTCGTGATGCAGCCGGTGCATCTCGGGCCGCTGCACCACCGCGCCGACCCAGCGCGGCGTGCGCACGTTGGCGTGATAGAACAGATCGGCCAGTCCGGCGAGCACGGTGCAGAGGGTCGCCGCCTCGAGGTCGAGTCCCAGGACCTGGAACATCAACAGACCGGCCAGCGTCGCGTTCACGACGGTCTCCAGCGGATGCTTGTAGAAGGCCGTGACGGTCTCGAGGCGCCGTGGCGAATGATGGATCTGGTGCAGCACCCGCCACAGAGCGTCGAAACGATGACGCGCACGATGCCACCAGTAGAAGACGAAGGTATAGACGACATACGCGAACGTTCCCGCGACCAGGCAAGGCAAGCTGGCGGAGAGGTGCAACAGCGAGTCGCTGCCGGCCGCCATCCGGCGCCAGACGACCACGACCGATACGGCGACGGCGACATGGACGAGGTTGAGCGCCCATACCCGCCAGACCCACGACGCGATCCGTGGGCGGGCGACCATGGGACGAACGAATTCGAGAACGTAGCAGACTGCGAGCGCGAGGCAGAGAACGATCAACATGAGCGCATTCCTTCGTATCGACATGACTGGTTGTTTGGTTATGACAGGTAAATCGACGGCGACTTCAGGCGTGCTCCTGGAGATAGTCCGCGACGTTGGCGAGCGCTGCGAGCAGCGCGTCGGGCTCGACCCAGAACCACACCTCCTTGCCGATCTTCTCGCTGCCGAGCACCCCGGACTCGCGCATGACCTTGAGGTGGTGGGACACCGCCGACCGCGACAGCGTCGACACCTCGGCGATCTGGCCGACGTTGAGGCGCTCGCCGCGCTCGAACGTGAGCAGGATGCGCTGCCGGTGCGTGTCGCCCATCGCGACGAACACCTTCGCGATGTCGCGCCACTGGCGGGGGATGCTGCGCAGGTAGTTCTTGTGCACGATGCCGTCCGTCGAGTCCGATGAACCGGATCATATATCGATATATGTGGTTACGTCGATATGTTTTCGACATTGGGCCGCTTCGATCGATCGGTCCTAGTGCGACGAACCGATCGCACCGGCCATCGCGATGCCGCTCAGCCAGGCGTCCTCGATGCGCGAACCCCGACACCAGTCGCCGCAGGCGCCGATGTGCTGGTCCGCGTCCCACAGGAAGTCCGACGACAGCGACGTGCGCGCCAGCGCGTGCCGCCAGCGATGCAGGTCGACGTAGACCGGTTGGTCGATCGTGCCGGTCGCGTCGCGGAAGGCCCGCAGCAACTTGGTCTTGACGTCTTCCGGATCGTCGTCGAGATGCTCGACGCTCCAGGTCGATTGCGCGTGCGCGGTCCAGCGCTCGCCGACCCGACGGCCCGGCTTGCTCGATTCGCGCGCGATCCAGGCGAGGCGCCCGGCGTTGACGAAGGCCGCGTCGCCGACCCGGTTGACGTCGGTCGCGATCGGATCGGCGAACCCGATCAGCAGCGCCCAGCACGGTTCGTGATGCGCCTGGGCCGCCTGGCGGGCCAGCGACGGCACCGCCTGCAGCAACGCGGTGGCCGAGTCGGCGGGCAGCGCCACGACGACCGCGTCGTACAGCCCTTCGGTCACCGGCCCGCCGTCGCCCGGTCCGTCGCGCAACTGCAGCGACCAGCGGGGCGGCGTACCGCGCCGCATCTGGGTCGGATACGGAGACCGCTGCGGCGCTCGGGCACGCAGGCTTGCAATAC
>CAHJXF010000206.1 GCA_903644065.1 Betaproteobacteria bacterium | reverse complement strand
ACAGTGCGCTGGCAGGTGCGGGGCAGCTCGGCATCCAAGGCGGCGGTGGCTGTCCGGCCCGGACCGTGGTCGACCGCGCAGCGGCGTGGCGACGCGTGCCGCACGGCTTGCGAAACGCAAAGGATGCGTCATGACGAAAGACAAGATCCTGGTCGCGCGCGCGATCTTTCCGGACATCCTCGAGCGTCTGGTCGAGCACTTCGACGTCGAGTCCAACCAGGACGACGCGGTCTGGAACAAGGCGCACCTGATCGAGAAACTGCAGGGCAAGGCCGGCGTGTTCACGACCGGCGGCGACCAGATCGACGCCGAGGTCCTGGACGCCTGCCCCGACCTGCGCATCTGCGCCAACATGGCGGTCGGCTACAACAACTTCGACATCGACGCGATGAGCGCGCGCGGCGTGCTGGCGACCAACGCCCCGGACGTCCTGACCGAAACCACGGCCGACTTCGGCTTCGCCCTGTTGATGGCCACCGCGCGGCGCGTCGCCGAGAGCGAGCACTACCTGCGGGCCGGCCGCTGGAGCCGATGGGCGGTCGACATGTTCGCCGGCGCGGACATCCACGGCAGCACGCTCGGCATCATCGGCATGGGCCGCATCGGGCAGGGCATCGCGAAGCGCGGCGCGCTCGGCTTCGGCATGCGCGTCGTCTATCACAACCGGTCGCGGCTCGCGGCGGCGCTGGAGGCGGAGTGCCGGGCGACCTTCGTCGGCAAGGACGAACTGCTCGCGACCGCCGACCACGTGATGCTCGTCGTGCCCTACTCGCCGGCCACCCATCACCTGATCGGCGCGAGCGAGATCGCGTCGATGAAACCGACCGCCACGCTCGTCAACATCGCCCGCGGCGGCATCGTCGACGACGCCGCGCTGGCAGAAGCATTGAAGGCGGGGCGCATCGCCGCGGCCGGCCTGGACGTGTTCGAGGGCGAACCGAAGGTCCACCCCGCGTTGCTCGACGTGCCCAACGTCGTGCTGACGCCGCACATCGCCAGCGCCTCCGTCCCCACGCGCCGCGCGATGGTCGGCCTGGCGGCGGACAACCTGATCGGCTTCCTGACGCGCGACGCGCCGCTGACGCCGATCAACCTCGATGCGATCGGCGCGCGACGGCGGGCGGCTCGGTGATCGCCGGTCGCATCGTCGGTCGACGCCGGGCGCGCGTGCGATGCCGCTCGTCGATCGAAACGGTCCAAGCACCGGACCAACCTCACGGGGGAGTGAAGTGACGCTGAACGACAAGACCCTGGTACGAGCGATCTTCCTGATCGCGATCGCGCTGCTCTTCGGCACCTGGTCGATGCGCTACAACGTGGGCACCTTCGGTCGTGCGGAGCCCGGCCTGTTTCCGCTGCTGGTCAGCGGCCTGCTGCTGCTGATCGGCGCGCTCACTTTCCTGAAGGCACGCTTGACGACGCCGGCGCCGCTGGACTTCCGCATCAAGAACGCCTGCATCGTGCTGGGCAGCCTGTGCGGCTTTCCACTGATCTCGCAGTACCTCAACATGACGCTGGGCATCGTGTTCCTGGTCTTCGTGTCGACCTGGGCCGGCACCTCCTATTCGGTGGTGCGCAACATCAAGGTCTGCGTCGGCCTCGTCGCCATCGCCTTGGCGCTCAAGTTCCTGCTCAACGTCAACCTGCCGTTGTATTGATGGATCTCTTCCACAACCTGGCCTTCGGCTTCGAGCACGCGCTCACGCTGCAGAACCTGCTCTACTGCGCGATCGGGTGCGTCGTGGGCACGCTGGTCGGGCTGCTGCCGGGCCTGGGCCCGCTGGCCACCATCAGCCTGCTGCTGCCGCTCACCAACTCGATCTCCACCGGCGGCGCGCTGATCATGCTGTCGGGCATCTACTACGGCGCGCAGTACGGCGACAGCGTCAGCGCCATCACGATGAAGATCCCGCACGCGAGCAGCATCGTCGCCTGCATCGACGGCTTCCAGATGACGCTCAACGGCAAGACCGGCCTGGCCCTGTTCACGGCCGGTATCTCGAGCTTCATCGGCGGCACCGTCGCGATCGTGGTGCTGTCGACCCTGGCGCCGCTGCTCGGGGAGGTCGCGTTCCTGTTCGGGCCGGCCGACTACTGCGCGCTGATGCTGGTGGGCTTCGTGTGCGTGAGCTTCGTGACGACGGGGAACGTGCTGAACGGCCTCGCCATGAGCCTGATCGGCGTCCTGCTCGGCACCATCGGCACCGACGTCAACAGCGGCGTGCAGCGTTTCACGATGGACATGGCGTTCCTCGCGGAAGGCGTCGGTCTCGTCAGCGTGGCGCTCGGCTGCTTCGGCATCGCGGAGATCGTCAAGAACCTCGATGCCCGCAACGTGCACACGCCGTTCAACGGCAAGATCAATCTGATTCCGACCTGGCCGGAATTCAAACGCATCGTTCCCAGCGCGTTGCGCGGCAGCGTGATCGGCTCGTTCCTCGGCATCCTGCCCGGCGGCGGGCCGACCCTGGCCCAGTTCGGCGCCTACGCCGTCGAAAAGAAGTTCAGCAAGTACAAGCACGAGATCGGACACGGCGCCATCGAAGGCGTGGCCGGGCAGGCCGCGGCCGACGAGGCAGCCGCGCGGACCAGCTTCATCCCGCTGATGGCGATCGGCATCCCCGAGAACGCGGTCATGGCCCTGATGCTGGCCGCCTTCGTCATCAAGGGCGTTCAGCCGGGACCCAACATGATCGCCAAGCATCCCGACCTGTTCTGGGGACTGGTCGCCAGCATGTGGATCGGCAACGTGTTCCTGGTGATCCTCAATGTGCCGCTGGTGCGCTTCTGGCTCTCCGTCTTCAGGATCCCCTACACCGTGCTGTTCCCGTCGATCCTGTTCTTCTGCTGCGTCGGCACCTACAGCATCAACAACAACCTCGACGACATCTTCGTCACCGCGGCTTTCGGGCTGCTCGGCTACGTGTTCATGCGCCTCGACCTGGAAGCGGCACCGTTGCTGCTCGGCTTCATCCTGGGTCCGATGCTGGAGGAGAACTTTCGCCGCGCCTTGCTGATCAGCGGCGGATCGTTCGCCGGCTTCGTCACGCGGCCGATCAGCGGCTCGCTGCTCGCGCTCATCGCGGCGTTCATGACGTGGCAGGTCTTCCTGTTCGCTCGCGGCGTTCGCCGGCGGCCCGTGCTCGCGGCGGAGTAGCCGCGACGAAGCCGCTCCGGGCGGCGTCGGCCTGCGAGACCGTCGTCGACGCGGAGCCGCGGGTCGCCACGTTCGCCGCCGAACTCAGCCCTTGCCCGTGCAGGCCGGGCAACGACCGTGCAACGTCAGGTCGTGACGCTCGACGCGAAAGCCCTTCGGGGCGAGCTGCGCCATCGATCCGGGACACGCGTGGATCGGATAGACCTTCTCGCAGTGCACGCAGTGGAAGTGGTGATGGTGATGATCGGCGGACTCGCCCGACACGCCGCACGGGGCCTCGTAGCGGGTGGACTGGCCGGGCAGGTCGACGGTCTCGACCGTCGCTTCCTCGACGAGGCCCTTCAACTGCCGGTACACCGTCGTCAGGCTCAGGTTGGGCACGTCGCGCGAGGCCTCCTCGCGGATCTCGACCGGGCTCAGCGAGCGCCCACTGGCATGCAGCGAAGCGAGAATCGCCTCCCGCTGACGGGTGTTTCGTTTCATCTGCATCCTTCGTCTGCCGGTCTTGCCGCCTGCACCATCCGTCTAGCGGAGCGCCGCGCCGAGGCGTCTTTACATCACCGCCAGCGGCCCGTGGTTGTCGCAATGATCGCCGTGCGGATGATGCAGGTGGCCGAGCACCAGGTAGTCGACGTGATCGCCGTGCGGCACCGCTTCGTGGCCGCAGCCAGGCGCGTGGACGTGGCCGTCGGCGTGCCCGCCGCAATGGTGTTGCGGCGTGCAGACGTCGGGGTTGGCCTGCGAGACCTCGATGACGTGCTCGTCGACGTGGTTGACGTGCGGATGATGCAGGTGGCCGTCGTGCAGGTAGTCGACGTGGTCGGCGTGTCGCACGGCCTGGTGGCCGCAGGCGGCCCCGTGCTGATGCTCGTGGTGGAGGTGGTGCGGCTGGGTGCAGGTCGTCATGGTTCGTCCTCGTCCGGATTCAATGGGTTTCGGCGGCGTGCGCCAGCACGTCGTCCAACAGGGTGCGCACGTGATCGTCGGCGAGCGCGTAGAAGATGTGCTTCGCGTCACGACGCCGTGTGACGAGTCGAGCCCCGTGCAACAACTGCAGCCGGGCGGAGATGCTGCTCAGCTTGGCGTTCTCGAGCTCGACCAGCTCGGTCACGCACATCTCGCGCCGCGCGAGCCACAACAGCAGCCGCAGTCGCGCGGGGTCGCTCAAAGCCTGGAACATGGTCGACGCGAGATGCAGATGCTGGTCGGACCACGCCATCGCGTCGTCTGGCCCATCACCATGCAGGCAGGAGACATCCTTCATCGCGACCTCGTTCTATCAATCCAACGAATGATGGATTGATTGCCGGCGCCTGTCAAGCGGGATGAACGCTTCGTCGCGTCGGCGCACGACCCGTCGGCAGCCCCGAGGCCGCCGACCGATCACTGCTTCGGCTGGAAGCCGCAGCCGTAGGGCGGCGTGGGATCGCTGCCGTCCATCCTCGCGGTGGCCGGATAGACGATCGACAGCGGGATCTCCACGCCGTCGTAGCTCCCGACCAGCACCTCGTTCGCGACCAGGCCGTCCGGCGCGCCGAACGGCCCGAGCGCCTGCAGGCCGGTGTCGGCGAACGTGCCGCGCCGCGCGTCGAGCGCGTATCCGCACGATTGATCCGCACCTGTGAACCGCACCCGTGCACCGCGCCGCTCAGGCGACGACCGCTCCGGGACGGCCGTCGTCGACGACGAAGCGCTTGAGCGTCGACACGGTCGCGTTCGGGTCGCGCACGTCCGATACCGCACGGAACGACGTCGTCATGCGGGCGGACGTGATGTCGGCCACCGCGTAGCCGTGCGCGCGGCTGTCGAAGAACCGCACGTGCGGATTGTCGGGGAGCACCTTGGCGAACGTCTCGTACGCCGGGCTCTTCGCGGTGACCGACGTGCCGACGTATTCGGTCGCGACGATGCGCGACGCGGGGTCGTCGTCGACTTTCAGGTCGTTGGCCCAGAACGAGTGGATGTCGCCGCCGACGACGACCGGATTGCGTACCCGCGTGCGATCGATGTGCTCGATCAGTCGTCGGCGGTTGGCCGGATAGCCGTTCCAGTCGTCGGTCCAGTAGGCGATCTCGCCCGACGGCTTGCGCTGCTTGAGTTCGGCCATCAGCACGTCCTGCGCGATCACGTTCCACGCCGTGTCGGACCGGGCCAGCCCGTCGTACAGCCAGCGCTCCTGCTCGACGCCGATCAGCGACCGCGCCTCGAGCAGTCGCTCGGGACACGACGCGTCGCTCTCCAGGTGGCCCCGGCCCTTGTCGGGCGGCCCGTAGCAGGCGCCGCGCGATCGATACTGCCGGCCGTCGATCATCGCGATCTCGGCCAGGTCGCCGAAGCGGAAGCGGTCGTAGACGCGCAGCGCCGGTCCGTTCGGCGTCGAGCGGCTGGGTCGCACCGGCATGTGCTCGTAGTACGCCTGGTAGGCCGCGGCGCGGCGCAGCAGGAAGCGCTCGGGATCGTCGAAGGTCGGCGACCAGCGGTCGGCGTAGTCGTTGGCCACCTCGTGGTCGTCCCAGGTGCACAGGGCCGGCACGCCCGCGTGCAGCGCCTGCAGGTCGGGGTCCATGCGGTACTGCGCGTAACGGTTGCGATAGGTGGGCAGCGTGCTCGCCTCGACGTCGTCGCTGTGACGGCGCACGCGGTCGGTTTGGCGATCGACGGATTCGTAGAGATAGTCGCCGAGGAACAGCACGACGTCGGGCTGGTCGGCCAGCAGATGACGATAGGCCGAGAACCAGCCCTGCTCGTAGTTGGCGCACGACACGAAGCCGATGCGCAGGCGGTCCGTGGGCGAACCGGCCGCTGCCACGGTCGCGGTGCGGCCGATGCGACTCGTCGCGGCGCCGGCGCGAAAGCGATACCAGTAGGGGCGCGCCGGGAGCAGGCCGCCCACCTCGACATGCACCGACCAGGCGTAGCGCGCTTCGGCCGACGCCGTCCCGCGGCGGACCACGTCGCGCATGCCGTCGTCGGTGGCGACCTCGTACTCGACCGGCACATCGGGACCGCTCATGCCACCCGGCGTGGCCGGATCGGCGCACAGCGGGTCGGGGGCGAGCCGCGTCCACAACGCGAAACCGTCGGCACGCGGCTCGCCGGACGCGACGCCGAGCGTGAACGGATCGTTCGTCCCTGCGCCGCGGACCGCGCCGGACGCGCAGCCCCACAGGGCCAGCGGGACCGCGGCCGCGGCGCCGATCGTCGCGGTCTGCTGCAGGAACCTGCGTCGGGGGGG
>CAHJXF010000205.1 GCA_903644065.1 Betaproteobacteria bacterium | reverse complement strand
GCGATCACGACCACGCGCAGCTTGTGCTCAATGTCGAGGCTGAGATCCTGCAACTGCTTCGCCCGGCCGATATTGTGGTCGGCGCCATCGTCGGAACGGCCGGCGTGGTGCCGACCCGGCTCCACGAGGCGATGCGCTATGCGACCCTCGGCGGCGGCAAGCGCGTGCGCGCGATGCTGGTGTACGCCGCCGGCGCCTGGGCGGCCTCGCTGGCCGACCGTCGCGGCACGGGACCGGACGAGGACGAGGCCGCCGACCTCGATGCGGCGGCGTGCGCCGTCGAACTGATCCACGCCTATTCGCTGGTCCACGACGACCTGCCGTCGATGGACGACGACGACCTGCGTCGCGGTCGACCCACCGTGCACGTCGCGTACGACGAGGCGACCGCGCTGCTGGTCGGGGATGCCTTGCAGGCGCTCGCCTTCGAGGTGCTGGCGCGAAGCACCGCGCCGGCCCGGGTCGCCGAGCGGGTCCGCCTGCTGGCCGCGGCGAGCGGATCGCTCGGCATGGCCGGCGGCCAGGCCATCGATCTCGACAGTGTCGGCAAGCGCCTGACATGGCCGGACCTCGAACGCATGCACCGGGCCAAGACCGGCGCCTTGCTGAGGTCTGCGGTGTTGCTGGGCGCGATGGCGGCGCATACTCCGGCCGCGCCGCCGCACGGAGCGCCGCTCGACCGTTACGCGGCGGCCGTCGGGCTCGCGTTCCAGGTCGTCGACGACGTGCTCGATGTCGAGACCGACAGTGCGACGCTCGGCAAGACAGCCGGCAAGGACGCGATGAACGACAAGCCGACCGTGGTCACGGCGCTGGGCCTGGAGCCTGCGAAGAACCTGGCACGGGCGTTGCGCGACGATGCGCAGGCCGCGCTCGACGAGATGGGCGGCGACGCCGTGCGTCTGCGCGACATCGCCGAATTCATCATCGGCCGTTCGTTCTGAGCGTCGCCCGACCCGCCGCCAGCGTCTTTCGCCCCGCCGTCGCCGTCAAGATCCCGTAGCCGCATCCGCCACGTCCATCGCATGAACGATCTGCTCCAAATCATCGATTCGCCGGCCGACCTGAAGAAGCTGGAACGCCATCAATTGCACACGCTGGCGCACCAGTTGCGCGCCTACGTGCTCGACTCGGTGTCCAAGACCGGCGGGCACCTGTCGTCGAATCTCGGCACGGTCGAGCTGACGATCGCGCTGCATTACGTGTTCGACACGCCGCACGACCGCATCGTCTGGGACGTCGGTCACCAGACCTATCCGCACAAGATCCTGACGGGTCGTCGCGACCGCATGCACACGCTGCGGCAACAGGACGGCATCTCGGGCTTTCCGCGGCGCGCGGAGAGCGAGTACGACACCTTCGGCACCGCGCACTCGTCGACCAGCATCTCGGCGGCGCTCGGCATGGCGGCGGCGGCCAAGCTGAAGGGCGAGACGCGCAAGAGCATCGCGGTGATCGGCGACGGCGCGATGTCGGCCGGCATGGCCTACGAGGCGCTCAACAACGCCGGCGTGATGCCCGACTGCGACCTGCTGGTGATCCTCAACGACAACGACATGTCGATCTCGCCGCCGGTCGGCGCGCTCAACAAGTACCTGGCGCGGCTGATGAGCGGCAAGTTCTACGCGACCGCCAAGAACGTGGGCCGCCAGGTCCTGGGCGGCGTGCCGCCGCTGTTCGAGCTGGCCAAGAAGTTCGAGGAGCATGCGAAGGGCATGGTGGTGCCGGCCACGATGTTCGAGGAGTTCGGCTTCAACTACATCGGGCCGATCGACGGCCACGATCTCGAATCGCTGATCCCCACGTTGCAGAACCTGAAGGAGCTCGGCGGCCCGCAGTTCCTCCACGTGGTCACGAAGAAGGGCCAGGGCTACAAGCTCGCCGAGGCCGATCCGGTGGCGTACCACGGACCGAGCAAGTTCGATCCGGCGGTGGGCCTGGTGCCGTCGACGGCACCGTCGAAGAAAAGCTACACGCAGGTGTTCGGCGGCTGGCTCTGCGACATGGCCGCGGCCGATCATCGACTAGTCGGCATCACGCCGGCGATGCGCGAAGGCTCGGGCATGGTCGAGTTCGAGCGACGTTTCCCGGCGCGCTACTTCGACGTCGGCATCGCCGAGCAGCACGCGGTGACGTTCGCCGCCGGCATAGCCACCGAAGGCCTGAAGCCGGTCGTCGCGATCTACTCGACCTTCCTGCAGCGCGGCTACGACCAGTTGATCCACGACGTGGCGCTGCAAAACCTCGACGTGACGTTCGCGCTCGATCGTGCCGGCCTCGTCGGTGCGGACGGCGCGACCCATGCCGGCAACTACGATCTCGCCTACCTGCGCTGCATTCCCAACATGGTCGTGATGGCCGCGTCCGACGAAGCCGAGTGCCGGGCCATGTTGACCACCGCCTTCCTCCACGACGGTCCGGCGGCGGTCCGCTATCCGCGCGGCACCGCGGCCGCGTCGCACGCGGCGTCGGGCAGCACGGCCACACTCGCGCCGCTCGCGATGGGCAAGGGCGTGTTGCTGCGCGAAGGGCCGCAGGCGGCGCGGTCGCCGGCGAGCGCGCCGCGCGTCGCGATCCTCGCGTTCGGTTCGATGGTGACCGCGGCCCTGGCGGCCGGGGAGACGCTCGACGCCACGGTCGCGAACATGCGCTTCGTCAAGCCGATCGACCTCGAGCTGCTGCGCGACATCGCGCAGCGTCACGACCTGCTGGTCACGGTGGAGGAGGGATCGATCATGGGCGGTGCGGGATCGGCCTGCGCCGAGGCGCTGTGCGAAGTGGCCATCGTTCGCCCGTTCTTGCATTTGGGCTTGCCGGATCAATTTATCGATCACGGCGATCCGGTACAGTTGCTGGCCAGGAGCGGCCTGAGCGAAGAGGGCATCGTGACGGCGACCCGGGAGCGTCTGGTGCAGATGGCCCGTTGCGAGCCGACCGGAGCCGGCGAACTTCGCGAGCCGCGTCTGGTCGTCAACAACGGCTGATCGCTCATCGACGATCGCTGACGACCGGAGCCGCCCGGGCGATGCCGATGCGGGGATCGCGCCGTACGGGGCGCGCCACGGCCTCGCAGGGCGCCCGGATCGACTCTCGGCGCGGCTCGGAACGCAGGAAGCACGACCCGTCGTATCGCTGTAACCACCTCACCCGCCAGCGCGGGTCGCCGACATGAACGCTCCAGACCCCATCAAGTCCATTTCCTTCGATCTGCCCGACGTGCAGGGGTCGCCCGACCTGCGGCACCTGGCGATTCAGCGGGTGGGCATCAAGGGGGTGCGTCATCCGCTTACCGTCCGCGACGCCGCCGGCCAGACGCAGCACACCGTCGGCACGTGGAACATGGACGTGCACCTGCCCGAGACGGTCAAGGGCACGCACATGTCGCGCTTCGTCGCGTTGCTCGAGGAGCGGCGCGGGGCGCTCGACCTCGCCGCGTTCCGTGCGTTGCTGGCGACGATGACCGCGAAGCTCGACGCCGGGTCCGGCCGCATCGAAGTGCGCTTCCCGTACTTCATCACGAAGACCGCGCCGGTGTCGGCCGTCGAGAGCCTGCTCGACATCGAGGTCACGCTGACCGGCCGCATCGTCGACGGTCGCAGCGACGTGTCGCTGACGGTGGTGGTGCCGGTCACCAGCCTGTGCCCGTGCTCGAAGAAGATCTCCGACTACGGCGCCCACAACCAGCGCTCGCACGTCACGATCGAGGCGGGCCTCGGCGACACGAGCGAAGTGTCGGTCGAGGAGCTGGTCCGCATCGCCGAGGAAGAGGCGTCGTGCGAGGTGTACGGCCTGCTCAAGCGACCCGACGAGAAGTACGTGACCGAACGGGCCTACGACAATCCCAAGTTCGTCGAAGACCTGATCCGCGACGTCGTGCAGCGGCTCAACGACGAGCCGCGCATCGGCCGCTACGTGGTCGAAGTGGAGAACTTCGAGTCCATCCACAACCACAGCGCGTACGCGCGCATCGAGCGGGCATCGGCGTAGCGCGCCGACGCGTCCGCCTCGTGCCTCGCATCGCAGGGTTCGTCGAGCGAGTTCTGGATCTGAGCATCCGGCAACCTCGGTTGCAATGCCCGCTCGCGACCGTCAGAAGCGCCGCGTCAACACCATGCTCGGTCCGTCGCGACTGATCTCGGTGCGCGACAGGAAGCTCATGCCGAGCAGCGTCGGTCCGTCGTAGCCCGCCTCGATGACCCCCGCGTCGACGTTGATCAGCTCCACGTCGCCGACCCGGATGCGATCGAGCTTGACGAGGCGGTACGCGACCTTGCCGTTGGCCGTGGTGGCGATCGCCTGCGGCGCTTGCCGATACGCGATGCCCATTCGGTCCGCCTCCGCGGCGGCCAGCACCACCAGCGTGGCGCCGGTGTCGACCAGGAAGCGCGTGCTCGCCCCGTTGATGCTGCCCTGCGCGCCGAAGTGACCGCGAGCGTCCGGACCGAGCACGGCGGTCGCGCGGCCGTGCTCGTCGCGTGCGGCGAGATACGAGCCCATCGCGATCGTCTGTCGCCGGCCATCGACGACGAACGTCGCGCCGTCACGGTCGACCGAAACCAGTTTGTACCCGGCCACCACCTCGCCCACGCCGATGCTCTTCGGCGGCGAACCGTCGACGGCGACGACCGCCTTGCCGGGGAAGACGCCGACCACGTCGAGGCGCGCGGCCCAGGCGTTCGATGCGACGCAGGCCAGCGCGAGGCAGCGCCACGCCGTCCGCATCGCCGCGGCCGTCAGTCGCGGAAGTTGTTGAAGTCGAGCGGCAGATCGGTCGACGACTTCTTCAGCAGCGCGATGGCCGCCTGCAGGTCGTCGCGCTTGGCGCCGGCGATGCGCACCGCATCGCCCTGGATGCTCGCCTGCACCTTCATCTTCGCGTCCTTGATGGCCTTGACGATCTTCTTGGCCGCGTCGGACTCGATGCCGTTCTTCACCTTGACCACCTGCTTGACCTTGTCGCCGCCGATCTTCTCGACCTTGCCGATGTCGAGGAAGCGCACGTCGACGCCGCGCTTCGTCATCTTGGCGTTGACGATGTCGCGCACCTGTCCGAGCTGGAAGTCGGAGTCCGCGAAGAGCGTCAGCTCGCGCTCCTTTTGCTCGACCCGCGCATCGGAGCCCTTGAAGTCGAAGCGCGTGCCGACTTCCTTGTTGGCCTGATCGATGGCGTTGCGGACCTCGACGAGGCTGGCTTCGGAGACGACATCGAAGGAGGGCATGGGGGGGTCTCTCGAACGGCGGACAGCGGGTGAAAAGTATAGACGAGCCGGGGGGCCGGAAGGTCGCGTGCGAAGCAGGAGCGGCGGACGGTAGCGGGAGGGAAGCGGGAGGGTAGAGGGACGGAAGCGGGACGGAGCGGGACGGAAGCGGGAGGGAAGCGGGAGGGAAGCGGGGCCTGAGCGGGACGGAAGCCGGACCGGAGTCGGACGTGAGCGAAGCGCGAGCGGGTCGCTATACTCCGCCCGCTTTCCGCGAGGCCCGGCGACACGATGACGCGCGCCGGACGATCGATGGTCCGCTCCACCGTCGTGCGATGCGCTCGCCCGCCATGTCCTTCACGCTCCAGCACGACGTCTCGCTCGCGCCCTACAACACGTTCGGCCTCGACGCCCGCGCGCGCGACTTCGTCCGCATCGATTCGGTCGATGCGCTGCGCGCGTTGTGCGACGACCCGGCCTGGTCGCGCGGTCCGCGCATCGTGCTCGGCGGTGGCAGCAACGTGCTTTTCACGCGCGACTTCGACGGGCTCGTCGTGCGGATGGCGATCGAGGGCATCGAGCACCTGGGGATGGACGCAGGCGCGGACGCAGGCGCGGACGCAGGCGCGGACCAGGGCGCGCACCTGGTCGCCGCGGCGGCGGGCGAGGATTGGGACGGCCTGGTGCGTCACACGGTCGCACGCGGCTGGCCCGGCCTCGAGAACCTGGCGCTGATTCCCGGGTCGGTCGGCGCGTCGCCGGTGCAGAACATCGGTGCCTACGGGGTCGAGCTGGCGTCGCGCTTCGCCTGGCTCGACGCGTTCGATCCGGCGCACGGCCGCATGGTGCGGATGGACGCGACGTCGTGCGCATTCGGCTATCGCGACAGCGCCTTCAAGCACGCGGGGCACGACCGGCTCGTGATCACGCGCGTGGTGTTCCGCCTGCCGCTCGCGTGGACGGCGGTGCGCGACTACGCGGACGTCGCGACACGGCTCGCCGCGCTGGCCATCGGAGATCCGACCCCGCAACAGATGGTCGACGTCGTCACTGCGATTCGACGCGCCAAGCTGCCCGATCCGGCGGTGCTCGGCAACGCGGGCAGCTTCTTCAAGAACCCGGTCGTCGACGCCGATCGCTACGCCCGCCTGCGAGCAGCCGATCCCGAGTTCGTCGGCCACCCGGACGGCGAGGGCCGCTTCAGAT
>CAHJXF010000204.1 GCA_903644065.1 Betaproteobacteria bacterium | reverse complement strand
TGATGCGCTCGCGAGCGGTCGCGGCGCCGATCGTCGGTGCGTCGAAGGCTTCGCATCTCGACGATGCGCTGGCCGCACTGTCGATCACGCTGTCGACGGAAGAGATCGAGGCCCTCGAGTCACCGTACGTGCCGCACGCGGTCTCGGGCTTCCATTAGCGCCGGCTGGCGGACGACAGCCGCTTCACCGCCCGGTCCCCGACCACCTGCACACGCATCGGCAGGTGCCGGCGGCCGGGGTGCAGGATGGTGTGGGCCAGCGAGCCGCCCTTCCAGCCGGTCAGGACGCGGACCGGCAGGTCGAGCGCGAGCGCCGCCGCCGTGAACCCGCCGGTCGCGGCCACCGTGACGAACGCCTGCATCGACGTGAACCGGTCCATCGCACGATTGTTCACCCATGCCGCACGCGGCG
The DNA here is from genome assembly GCA_903644065.1 of Betaproteobacteria bacterium. GTDB lineage: Bacteria > Pseudomonadota > Gammaproteobacteria > Burkholderiales > Burkholderiaceae_D > CAHJXF01. The sequence goes on along the minus strand of CAHJXF010000204.1, from coordinate 6,017 downwards.
TTCGACTGGAGCCGATCGATCGCCGGATCGGGACCGGGCAGAGTGGTGAATCGCCGCTTCCGGCATCACTTCAGAGGCTTCCCCTTGGCACACGCTCCCATCGCCGGCCCGTTCACCTTTTCCGCGACCTCGCTCACCGTCGATCGCTTCGGTTACGGGGCCATGCAGCTCGCCGGCCCGCAGGTGTGGGGCCCGCCCCAGGATGTCGACGCCGCCATCGCCGTGCTGCGCGAGGCGGTCGCGCTCGGCATCGACCACATCGACACGTCGGACTTCTACGGTCCGCACGTGACGAACCAGTTGATCCGGCGCGCGTTGCATCCCTATCCGGAAAAAAAACTCGTGCTGGTGACCAAGATCGGCTTCGTCCGCGGCGCCGACAAGTCTTGGAACCTGGCGCGGTCGAAAAACGAACTGGTCTCGGCGGTCCACGACAACCTGCGCCATCTCGGCCTCGACGCGCTCGACATCGTCAACCTGCGGGTCGGCGGCCCGCACGGCGTGGACGACACGCCGATCGACGAAGCGCTCGACACGATGCGCGCGCTGCAACGCGACGGCCTGGTCCGTCACGTCGGCCTGAGCAGCGCGAGCGCGGCGCAGGTGACGGCGGCGATCGAGGCCGTCGATCTCGTCTGCGTGCAGAACCTCTACAACCTCGCGCACCGCGAGGACGACGCGCTGATCGACCGGCTCGCCGCGCGCGGCATCGCCTACGTTCCGTTTTTTCCGCTGGGCGGCTTCTCGCCGCTGCAGTCCGAGGCGCTCGACGCGGCGGCCCGGGCGCTGGACGCGACGAAGATGCAGGTCGCGCTGGCCTGGCTGCTGCAACGCGCGCCGAACATCCTGCTGATCCCCGGCACGTCGTCGGTCGCGCACCTGCGCGACAACCTCGCCGCCGCGCAACTTGCCCTGCCGGCGGAGATCCTCGCGCGGCTCGACGCGATCGCCGGCCGGGCGAGCGACGCGCCCGCGCCGCGCTAGCGTCGCAGCGTGTCGAGCAGGGCCCGGTGGAATGCGGCCGGGTCCTGGATCTGCGGTGCGTGACCGAGCCCGGCGAATTCGATCAGGCGACCCTGCAGCAATTGCGCGGCGACCTGCTTGCCGAGCAGGTCGTAGCGCCCCAGCTTCGCCCTGACGTCGGGCGGCGCGATGTCGCTGCCGATCGCGGTGGTGTCGGACGTGCCGATCATCAGCGTCACCGGCATGCGCAGCAGCGGCATCTCGTAGACGACCGGTTGCGTGAAGATCATGTCGTAGATCAGCGCCGAGTTCCACGCCACCAGACGATGGCCCGGTCCCTGGTTCAATCCGGCCAGCATGGCGACCCAGCGCTCGTATTCCGGCTTCCAGTCGCCGACGTAGTAGGTGGCCTTCTCGTAGGCTCGAACGCTGTCGGCCGACAGCTTCAGCTCGCGCTCGTTCCACTGGTCGACGCTGCGGCTCGGCACGCCGAGCGCCTTCCAGTCCTCGAGGCCGATCGGATTGACGAGTACCAGTCGGTCCGTCGTGTCGGGATACATCAGCGCGAAGCGCGTCGCCAGCATGCCGCCGGTCGAATGACCGACGACGGTGGCGCGCGACACGCCGAGCCGCGTCAGCAACGCCTGCGTGTTCGCGGCCAGTTGCTGGAACGAGTACTGGTAGTGCTCGGGCTTGGTCGACGCGCAGAAGCCGATCTGGTCCGGCACCACGACGCGATAACCTGCGGCGCTCAGGACGGCGATGGACGCGTCCCAGGTCGCGCCGCAGAAGTTCTTGCCGTGCAGCAGGACCACGGTGCGACCGTTCGGGGTGCCGGTCGCCGCGACGTCCATGTAGGCCATCTGCAGCGCGACGCCCTGCGACTCGAAGTGCTGGTGCTGCAACGGGTACGGGTAGGCGAAGCCTTCGAGCTCGGGCCCGAAGGTAGGGGCGTCGGCGGCGATCGCTGCGGCCGACCAGAGGCAGCAGAGGGATGCGAGCAACCGGTGGCGAGCGGCGTTGAGGAGAGACATGGTCGGAAGGCGCGTTCACAAAGGGAGTTCGGGACCGCCGATGCTATCGTCGCAAACGGCTGCCGTCGCCCGCCGCACGCGCCCTCCGGGGTACGACGAAGACGGAACTCGACGATCGCCTCTTTCGTGTCTTTCACGAGCGGCCCGCGACGCGTGCACCGGCTTCGACGCTCGAGGAGTGAACAGGAAGGTCGAATGGCTGAAGGTGCTGGCCAGGCAGTTGCGCTGGAGCTTTGCGAGGCCTGCCAACGCGTGGAGCTGTGGATCGACCCGACGCCCAACGAGCGATTGTTGTTCGTGCAGCTGCTGGATGGGCTTGCTTCCTTTCCGCAGATCTTCGGGAAGCTGTTCGTCGTTCATGCGGAAGACGCGCTCGGCGAACGAGGCCTCGGACCACCCGACGACGATCGCGGCCACGGCGCGGAAAGTCGGTGCGAGCGATCTGGACGCCGCCGTTCGCGCCTGGCGAGCCGATTGCGAGACCACGCCCGCTGATTTCTTCGGTCTGGTCGAATCGGACCTCGACGCCCTGCCATACCTGCGTCGTACGGTCGTCTCTTTGCTGGACGAACTGCCGGCGAGCAACACGGCGCTCACCGCGACCGAACGCCTGCTGCTGAGCGTGATCGCACTCGGCGATGTATCGCCGGGCCGCGTTCTCAGGCACCCCGGAAGCATCCATGGACCCTGGGGAATGGGCCGTATCCTCGATCGCCTCGCTGCCTGCCCCGTGCCGGCCATCGTCGGTCTGCTCGACGGCCCCTTCGAACCGGCCTTGCACGACGCCGAGGCGCGTCACGATCGCTACCGGCGGAGCGGGCTGTCGCTGTCGCCGTTCGGGCGTTCACTGCTCGACGGCACCGACGACTTCTCGCGTCACCCCATTCATCGCTGGTGAGGCGGCCTGTCGCTCACCATGAACGGTTGTGGCGCTGGGATGCCGAGCATCGGACGCTACTCCCGCCGCACTGAAACAACCGACTACTTCAGCCGGATCGGCGTGGCCCGATCGACCGGCACGACCGTGACGCTGTTCTGCGGCGATCCTTCGATGACGCGGTCCGAGTAGGTCAGGTACACCAGCGTGTTGCGCGCGCGGTCGACCATGCGCACCACCCGCAGCTTCTTGAACAGCAGCGACTGGCGCTCGGTCAGCACCTCCTCCTGCATCGGGACCGGCGCGGTGAACGCGATCGGGCCGACCTGGCGACAGGCGATCGACGCCTCGGCCTTGTCTTCGGCGAGACCGACCGCGCCCTTGATGCCGCCGGTCTTCGCGCGCGACACGTAGCAGGTGATGCCGGTCACCTTCGGATCGTCGTACGCGTCGACGACGATCTTGTGGTCCGGGCCGATCAGCTTGAAGACGGTGTCGACCTCACCGATCGGTTCGGCCGTCGCCGAGGTCGCCACGGCGAACACGGCGACGACCGCGCCCGTGGCGGCCCGCAGTCCGATCGGGCGGGACACGAGCGGGCCGCTCAGCGACGGACGACGCGATGCGCGACGTGGCGATGATGGCGATGGTGATGATGGTGGGCGGCCTGGCGGTGATAACCGTCTCCCGCCGGCGCGGCGGAAGCGTTGAAGGCGGTGCCGGCGAGGCCCAGCGCGACGACGGTGGAGAGGACGGCAGCGAAAGTGCGCATGATGGATTCCGATCGGTGGTGGGAGACGATGGGGACTCAACGGTCCGCTGGACGAATGGGTGGACACGTCTCGCGAAATTCGATGCGCCGTCGGTCGGCGTAGCGGCCGACCAACGGCGCTTCGCATCACGACCGTGTTGTCGTGATCCGTCCGAAGGCAATCGTAGCCGGCGGACTAACGGCCGGCGTGGCCTTTGCCCCGAGGCTCCGGCAACCGATCGAACCGGGGATGCACGAAGTCGAGCGCATCCCGACGATTCGGTCGCCGTCGCAGGACCATCGAAGATCACGCTGCGAAGCCCCGCCTCGCACGTCTCACAGGAGCATCGAATGCCGCAGTTCGCCGCAACCATCAAGCACATCCAGGACGGAGTGAAGAGCATGACCGTCGCCCAGGCCACCAAGAACATCGAAGGCTGGGAGACGCACCTCGAGAAGGTCGAGTCGCCGGGCGCGAAGACGATCGTCAAGGACCTCGGGACGTTGAAGCAGCACCTGCACGCCGATCCGCTCGACGGCGACGCCATTCGCAAGCTGGTGATGAAGCTCGGCAAGGAGACCGTCGCGCTGGCCAAGAAGTCCGACGGCGAGAAGGCGGAGAAGATCCAGGCGCTCGGCGAAGCGTTGACGGCGGCGACCGAAGGGTAGGTTCGTCCGGCTGCTCGATGCGTTCGATCGAGCGGCCGGGTCGGCGATCGGCTGGACCGCGCGAGCGGTCGGCCGAATCGGTGGCAGTGGTGGCATAAGCTGCGGCCTCGCTCTGCCGACCGCCCCGCGCGATGCGTCACCTCCTCGCCCTCGACCAGGGCACGTCCAGTTCCCGCAGCATCGTGTTCGATCGCGACGGACACATCGTCGCGGTCGCGCAGCGGGAGCTGCGCCAGATCTTTCCGCGACCCGGCTGGGTCGAGCACGACCCGCTCGAGATCTGGCAGGACCAGCTCGCCACGGCGCGCGACGTGTTGGCGAAAGCGGGTCTGGTGGCGGCCGACATCGGCGCGATCGGCATCGCCAATCAACGCGAGACCACCGTGCTGTGGAATCGTCGGACCGGACAGCCGGTCCATCACGCCATCGTCTGGCAGGACCGTCGATCCGAAGATCTCTGCGCCCGTCTGCGCGCCGAGGGGCGGGCCGACCTGATCCGCGACCGCACCGGGCTGGTGGTCGACGCCTACTTCTCCGGTACCAAGCTGCGCTGGCTGCTCGACCACGTGCCCGGCGCTCGAGCGCAGGCCGAACGCGGCGAGCTAGCGTTCGGCACCGTCGACAGCTGGTTGATCTGGAATCTCACCGGCGGACGGGCGCACGTCACCGACGTCAGCAACGCGTCGCGCACGATGCTGTTCGACATCCGCACCAACCGCTGGGACGCCGAACTGCTCGAGTTGCTCGAGATCCCTGCCGGGCTGTTGCCCGAGGTCCGTCCGTCGAGCGGGCACTTCGCCGACACCGAGCCGGACCGCCTCGGGGGCTCGCTGCCGATCGGCGGCGTGGCCGGCGACCAGCAGGCGGCGCTGTTCGGCCAGGCGTGCTTCGCCGCCGGCATGGCCAAGAACACCTATGGAACCGGCTGCTTCCTGCTGATGCACACCGGTTCGAGCTGCGAGACCTCGCGCAACGGGCTCGTCACCACCAGCGCCGCGCAACGCACCCCGACGCCGTCGTACGCGATGGAGGGCAGCGTCTTCGTCGGCGGCGCCGTGGTCCAGTGGCTGCGCGACGGCTTGCAGGCGATCGAGGGCAGCGGCCACGTGCAGGCGCTGGCGGAGACCGTGCCCGACGCCGGCGGCGTGATGATGGTGCCGGCCTTCACCGGCCTCGGCGCGCCGTACTGGAACGCCGAGGCGCGCGGCACGCTGACCGGCCTGACGCGCGGCACGACCGTCGCGCACATCGCCCGCGCCGCGCTCGAGAGCATCGCCTACCAGAGCGCGGCGTTGCTCCAGGCGATGAGCCGCGACGCGGTGGCGTCGGGCGGCCGGCCCGTCACCGAGCTGCGGGTCGACGGCGGTGCCTGCGTCAACGACCTGTTGATGCAGTTCCAGGCCGACCTCTTGGGCGTGCCCGTCGTGCGCCCCATCGTCACCGAAACGACGGCGCTGGGGGCGGCGTTCCTCGCCGGCCTCGCGATCGGCTGGTACGCCGACGAAGCGGAGATCGCGGCGTTGTGGCGCGCGGACCGGACGTTCGTGCCGACGCTGGCCCGCTCGCGCGCCGAGGAGGCGATGGCGCGCTGGGAGCACGCGGTGCGGCAGGCGGTGGCGACCTGACGCGGACGATCTGACGCGGACGATCTGACGGGGACGGCGGGCGAGCGTCGTCGGTGTCGGCGACGACCGCAGGCGGCCGCGGGACGAGCCCGGAGATC
>CAHJXF010000203.1 GCA_903644065.1 Betaproteobacteria bacterium | reverse complement strand
AGTTGGCCGTGGCGCGATTTACGGCAGATTGGGCCCCGGCCTTCGCCGGGGTGACGAAGTAGATGGATGCTCCGAAGCTGTGTTGTCGTCCCGGCGAAGGCCGAGACCCAAGTTGGCGGTGGCGCGATGAACGGCAGATTGGGCCCCGGACTTCGCCGGGGTGACAAATTGGCCCGGCCTTCGCCGGGGTGACGAAGTAGATGGATGCTCCGAAGCTGCGTTGTCGTCCCCGGCGAAGTCCGGGACACGCTTCGGCGGTAACGCTATGAACAAGCGACTTCGGCCCTGGCTTTCCCCGAGTGACCCATTCGAGAAATGTGCGCGATCGACCTGACCCGATGCCCGCCACCGACAGTACCCCACCGACCGCGGTGACGACGCCGCCGGCCCGCGTTCGCGGGAACGACGAGGAAGTTCGTGCCGTCGTTCCCGCAAACGACGAGGAACTCCTCGTCGTTCCCTCGAACCGGGAAGGACTCATCATCGGATCCTTGAAGCGCAATGCATTCGTCCTCGTTCCTTCGAACGCGGATGACCGCACCGTCCGTCCCGCGAACGCGGGCCGGCGTCGCTGATCCCGACCGCGCTTCCATGCCGACGACCGACATCCTTCTGCAGACCCTGCTGTCCGGCATCCTGATCGGCCTGATCTACGCGCTGGTCGCGATCGGGCTGACGATCATCTTCGGCGTCATGGACGTCGTGAACTTCGCGCACGGGGAGTTCCTAATGCTCGGCATGTACTCGAGCTTCTGGCTGTTCGCCATCTTCGCGCTCGATCCGCTGCTGACGCTGCCGCTCACCGCGATGATGCTGTTCGTGTTCGGCTTCCTGCTCTACCGGCTCGTGATCCGCCGCATCACCGACGCGCCGATGCTGTCGCAGATCTTCACCACCTTCGGGTTGATGATCCTGTTCCGCGGCCTCGCCCAGTACTTCTGGAAGCCCGACTTCCGCAGCATCGGCCACTCGTCGGTCGACGGCACGCTGTCGATCGGCGGCATCCAGATCGGCCTGCCGCAGTTCGCGGCCGGCATCGGCGCCATCGTGGTGACGGTGGGCATCCATCAGTTCATCACGCGCACCCGGACCGGCGCGGCACTCGAGGCGACGGCCGCCGATCGCGACGCGGCGCGCCTGATGGGCATCGATTCGCAGAAGATGTTCGGGCTCGCGTGGGGCCTCGGCGCCGCGTGCGCGGGCGTGGCCGGCGGCCTGCTGTCGACCTTCTTCCCGATCTTTCCCGAGGTCGGCGCCAACTTCATCCTGATCGCTTTCGTGGTCGTCAACCTCGGTGGCTTCGGCAGCATCGCGGGCGCGTTCTGGGCCGGCATCATCGTCGGCGTCGTCGAGGTGATGGGCGGCCTGCTGCTCGGCCCGCAATACAAGCTGGCGCTGGTGCTCGCACTGTTCCTCGTGGTGCTGATGTGGCGGCCGCAGGGCCTGCTCGGCAAGGCGTGACCGCATGACCGCTTCGGCGTCACCCCTCGCTCCCGCGCCCGACTCGCTCCCGGCGCCGCCGCTCAGCCGCAGGCCCGGCCGCAACGCGACGATCGCGCTCGCCGTGCTGCTGGTCGCCGCGGCCGTGCCGTTCGTCGTGACGTCGCCGTCGCGCCTCAACCTCGCGGTCCTGATCCTGATGGCCGCGCAGCTCGGCGTGGCGTGGAACATCCTCGGCGGCTATGCGGGGCAGATCTCGCTCGGCCACGCGGCGTTCTTCGGCGTCGGCGCCTATACCGCGACGATCCTGTTCACGAACTTCGGCGTCGGTCCGTGGCTCGGCATCCCGGCCGGCGGCCTGGTCGCCGCGGTGATCGGCATCGTCGTCGGCTGGTCGTGCTTCCGTCTCAAGGGCCACTACTTCGCGATGGCCACGATCGCCATCGCCGAGATCGTGCAGATCGGCTTCAACAACTGGGAGTTCGCGGGCGCCGCGGTCGGGCTGTCGCTGCCGATGACGCGCCGCGGCTGGCCGGTGATGATCTTCGACGACAAGGCGTCGTACTACTGGCTCGCGCTCGGCCTGCTGGCGTTCTCGCTCGCCGTCAACTTCGCCATCGAACGCAGCTTCCTCGGCTACTACCTCCGCGCCATCAAGGACGAACCCGACGCGGCGCGCAGCCTCGGCGTGGGTCTCGCGCTTTTCAAGCAAGTGGCTCTGTTCGCAAGCAGCTTCCTGACCGCGCTCGGCGGCGGCCTGTACGCGTTCAAGGAGCTCTACATCGACCCGCCGTCGGTGCTGTCGACGGGGCTGTCGATCAAGATGGCGCTGGCCGCGATCCTGGGCGGCGTGGGCACGCTGTTCGGGCCGGTGGTCGGCGCCGTGGTGCTGACCGCGGTCGAGGAAGGCAGCCGCGTCCTGCTCGGCGGCTCGGGCCGCGGTACCGACCTGATCGTCTATGCGCTGCTGATCGTCGGGGTGGCCATCTACTACCCGCGCGGCGTGATCGGCTGGCTGCTCGAACGTCGCGATCGGCGCCGAGCGCGGCGCTCGTCGGGACACGTCGATGCTGCACGTTGAGCGCGTCACCAAGCGCTTCGGCGGCCTGGTCGCCAACGAGGACGTGTCGTTCGACGTCGACGCGGGGCAGATCGTCGGCCTGATCGGTCCGAACGGCGCCGGCAAGACCACGTTGTTCAACTGCATCGCCGGTTACTTCCCGCCGTCCGCCGGCACCATCCGCCTGGGCGCCGAGACCGTCGCCGGCCTGCGACCGGAGCAGTGCGCGAAGGCCGGCATCGCACGCACCTTCCAGATCGCCCGCACCTTCGTCAGCATGACCGCGCAGCAGAACGTGATGGTCGGCGCGCTGCTGCACGAGCGCAGCGTGCGCCGGGCGCGGGCGCGGGCCGACGAACTGCTCGATTTCGTCGACCTGTCGCGGGCCGCCGAGCGACCGGCGGGCAGCCTGACGATCAGCGAGCAGCGGCGCCTCGCGGTCGCGCGGGCGCTCGCCACGCGGCCGCGGGTGCTGCTGATGGACGAGGTGATGGCGGGACTCAACCCGTCGGAGGTCCGCGAGGCCGTGGCGGTGGTGCTGCGCATCCGCGACCGGGGCATCGCGTGCCTGATCGTCGAGCACGTGCTCGAGGGCATCATGCCGATCGCCGATCGCATCGTGGTGCTCGACTACGGCCGGAAGATCGCCGACGGCACGCCGGCCGCGGTGTCGAGCGATCCGGCGGTGATCGCGGCGTACCTGGGCGATTGACGTGGCGCCGGGCACGACCAGCCAGATCAACGCGATGCTCGTCGTCGACGACCTGCAGGTGCGCTACGGCGGCGTGCTGGCGGTCGCAAAGGTCGACCTGCACGTCGGCGCCGGCGAGATCGTCGCGCTGGTCGGCGGCAACGGCATGGGCAAGTCGACCACGCTGCGGGCGATCGCCGGCCTGAACGACTGCGACCGCGGCTCGATCCGCTTCGACGGCGCGGCGGTGGAACACGTGCCGGCCCACCACCGCGTCACGCTCGGCCTGTCGCTGGTGCCCGAGGGCCGTCGCCTGTTCCCGCGGCTGACGGTCCAGCGCAACCTCGAGCTCGGCGCCTACACGCGGCACGACCGCGGCGAGATCGCCGAGTCGCTCGACCGCGCGCTCGCACTGTTCCCGGTGCTGAAGGATCGACGCACGCAGCTCGCCGGCACGATGAGCGGCGGCGAACAGCAGATGCTGGCGATCGCGCGCGGCCTGATGGCGCGGCCGCGCTTCCTGATGCTCGACGAGCCGTCGTGGGGCGTCGCCCCGAAGCTCGTGACGCGCATCCTCGACGCGATCCAGGCCGTCAACGCGGAGGGCGTGTCGATCCTGCTGGTCGAGCAGAACGTGCGCAAGGCGCTGTCGATCGCAGCGCGCGCCTACGTGATCCAGACCGGCCGCATCGTCCTCGAAGGCGCCGCGAGCGACCTGCTCGACGACGACGACGTCAAGAAGGCCTACCTCGGGCTGTAGAGCGACACCATGGATCCGAAGCGTCTCTCGCCCCGCGACTTCCGCGCGTTGTGCCGCGCGGGCCGCTATGCCGGCGCCACGGCCGGCATCGCTCCCGGTCACGTGCAGGCCAACCTGATGATCGTGTCGCGCGCCGCCGCATTCGACTTCCTGCTGTTCTGCCAGCGCAACCCGAAACCGTGCCCGCTCGTCGAGGTCCTCGAAGCCGGCCGCTGGGAACCGGTCGCAGCACCCGGCGCCGACATCCGCAGCGACCTGCCCGGCTACCGCGTGTATCGCGACGGGACGCTGGTCGACGAAGTCGCGGACATCACGGCGCTGTGGCGCGACGACCTGGTGACCTTCCTGATCGGTTGCAGCTTTTCGTTCGAGGCGGCGCTGATCGAAGCCGGGATACCGCTGCGCCACGTCGCGCAGGGCCGCAACGTCGCGATGTATCGCAGCACGATCGACTGCGTGCCGGCCGGCGTGTTCCACGGTCCGATGGTGGTCAGCATGCGACCGATCGCGGCGCGCGACGTGGCCCGGACGGTCGAGATCTGCGCGCGCTTCCCGCAGGTGCACGGCGCGCCGATCCACGTCGGCGACCCGGCGGCGCTCGGCATCCGCGATCTCGCGCGCCCCGACTACGGCGATGCCGTCGACGTCGAGCCCGGCGAAGTGCCGGTGTTCTGGGCCTGCGGCGTCACGCCGCAGGCGGTCGCGGTCGCCGCTCGATTGCCGTGCATCACGCATGCACCCGGCAAGATGTTCGTCGCGGATCCGCTCAACGCCCGGTGAGGTGTCGCGGCGCCGAGCGTCGACCGGCCGTCGCCGGGTCGCATGGGTCTTCCAGCCGGCGCCGCAGCGGACGGTGTGGGCGGCGCGTATCACTTCGCCGTCCGGGTTTTCGCGCCTTGCTGCCGTCGAACCCATTTGTCGTCCGCTTCCGCGGGACCCGCGGCACGCGGCCTTATGATCGGCGCATGTCCTTCCTCCCTTCGCCCGACGCATGCGCGTGACCGTCATCGGCGCCGGCATCGTCGGCGTCTGCACCGCGTGGTCGCTGGCCGAAGCCGGCTGCGAAGTCACCGTCGTCGAACGCAACGGCGGCGTCGCGCAGGGGACCAGCTACGGCAATGCGGGACTGGTGGTGCCGGCCTACATGGGGCCCTGGGCGGCGCCCGGCATGCCGCGTCGCCTCCTGTCGATGCTGTTCGCGAGCGACACGCCGGTGCGCCTGCGACCGTCGCTCGACCCCGCGTTGTGGCGCTGGGCGGCACGCTGGCTCGGCGAGTGCCGCGTCGCCAACTATCGACGCAACCGGGAACGCATGCAGCGGCTGGCGTTCTACAGCCGCGACGTGCTGACCGAGATCCGGACGCGCCACGCGGTCGCCTACGAACGCACCGAAGGCCTGTTGCAGCTGCTGCGCGGCGGGCGCGACTCGGAACTGGCGGAAACCACCATCGCCCACCTGAAGGAGACGGGTGTCGCCCACCGCATCCTGACGGCGGCCGATTGCCGGCTGCGCGAGCCTGGCCTGAGCGATCTCGACTTCGTCGGCGGCCTGTACCTGCCCGACGGCGAGAGCGGCAACTGTCCGCTGTTCGCGCGCCACCTGCGCAACCTGTGCGAGGCGCGCGGCGTGCACTTCGTGTTCGGCACGCGGGTCGACCGGATCGTCACCGAAGGCGACCGCGTGACGTTGCACACGACTCGGGGCGAAGCACGGGGAGAAGCACGGGCAGAGGCGCGGAGCGACGCGTCGGCCGGCGCGCCCGACGGCGAGTCGAGCGAAGTCCGCCGCCAACCCGACGCGGTGGTCGTCGCCGCCGGCTGGGCGAGCGCCGCGCTGCTGCGGCCCCTGGGCGTGCGCCTGCCGCTCTACCCGGTCAAGGGCTATGCGGCGTCGGTCGCGATTCGCGAGCCGACCTTCGCACCGATCGCATCGGTGGTCGACGAAACCTACAAGGTGGCGATCGTGCGCATGGGCAATCGCATCCGCATCGCCGGCACGGCGAGCCTCGGCGACCGCACGCTGGCGCTCGATTCCCGCGACGCCGAACGGGCCTTCGCGACGTTGCTGAAGGTCGTGCGCGACTGGTTTCCGGGCGCCGCGCGCTATCAGGAGGCGAGCTGGTGGGTCGGGAACCGGCCCATGCTGCCCGACGGGCCGCCGGTGCTCGGACCGACGCTGCATCCGCGCGTCTTCATGAACGTCGGCCACGGATCGACCAGCTGGGCGATGGCGCCCGGCTCGGGCCGCATCGTCGCGGACCTCGTCACTCGGCAGGAGCCGGCCATCGACCTCGACGGGCTGACGCTCGCGCGCTATGGATGAGCGGATGGACCGGCGCCGAGCCGGGTTGACCGCACGCGTGCTGCGGGTCGCGGGCATCCGTGCGCTCGAGGCCGCGATGCGCGAGCGCCGCCCGGACGTGAACCTTATGGAGCGCGCCGGCGCCGCGATCGCCGTCGCCGCGATCGCGATGGCGG
>CAHJXF010000202.1 GCA_903644065.1 Betaproteobacteria bacterium | reverse complement strand
CTGCGACTTGCGGGCGAGATTCGCCGCGCCGGAGCGCGGGTGACGACGGCAGGCGACTGGGCCTGGACGATGGCGGCGCCCGGCTCCGTGTCGCGCGCGGTGCGCGTGTCGGGCGGATCGAGCAGCAGCGTGTATTCGCGCACCAGCCGGCCGGCGCCCCAGTTCAACTCGACCAGCAGGTCGAGAAACGGCTCGTTGATCAACTGGTTCGACGTCACCAGCACGTAGGGCGTGCCGTTGCCGCGACGCTGCACCGAGAAGCGCAGCGTGGCGAGCATCGCGCCGTAGTCGATGTTGGCCTGCGCGAACGCGTCGGGGCTGGCCAGGCGGGCCGACAAGGTGCCCGGCTCGTCGCGAGCGGTCGCCGTCACCTCGATCTCGGCACGCAGCGGTTGGCCGATCGACGACAGGATATTGATGCGGCCGAGTCCCGCCGCCTCGCTGCCGAACGACGTCGCACCGAGCGCGAGCGCGATGGCCAGCGACAGCAGGCTTTTTCGGGGCAGACGGTCGATACGATGCGAGGCAGGCTTCATGATGTCTTTCCGCAGTGGGGGAGCAGGGTCGCCGGTCTTCTGGCGACGATCCGACGAACGCTTCAGCGTTTCTTCATCGGCCTCCCGGGCGAATCGTTGAGTCGGCGTTCGGCCCCACGACGCCAAACCGATCAAGTTCCAACCTAACTTCAGGGACTTAGGGTTTCGAGCTTACGCAGCTTGCGAGCATTTGTCAGTGCGCGGCGCCGACGGCGCGAGCCCCCTTGTTGCCTGTCCACAACGATTAGGGGCGCCGTCCGCGCGGCGCCTAGGCCGCGCCACTAGCCGGAGGTCCGCTGCCGGCCGCGCCGCGACCGGCCGGATGCCCAGGCCGACTCGTGCCCGATCGATCAGGCGGCGAGCAGGATGCGCAGCATGCGGCGCAGCGGCTCGGCGGCGCCCCACAGCAACTGGTCGCCAATCGTGAACGCACCGAGGTAGCGGGGGCCGAGCGCCAGCTTCCGCAGGCGCCCGACCGGGATCGTCAGCGTGCCGGTGACGGCGGCCGGCGTCAGCTCGGCGAGCGTGGCGTCGCGCGTGTTCGGCACGAGCCGGGTCCAGGCGGTGGAACGCGCGACGATGTCCTCGACCTCGTCGAGCGGCAGGTCGCGCGTCAGCTTGATGGTCAGGGACTGCGAGTGGCAGCGCATCGCACCGACCCGCACGCAGATCGAGTCGATCGGGATCTCCGGGCCCGTCGCGTCCAGCCCCGGTCCGCGACCCAGGATCTTGTTGGTCTCGGCCATGCCCTTCCATTCTTCGAGCGACAGGCCGTTGCCGAGGTCGCGGTCGATCCACGGGATCAGGTTGCCGCCGAGCGGCACGCCGAAGTGCGCGGTCTCGGCCGCGGACAGGCCGTGCTGGGCGGCGAGCACCTTGCGGTCGATGTCGAGGATCGCGGACGCCGGATCGGCCAGTTCGCCGGCCACCGCCTCGTGCAGCGTGCCGAACTGCGTCAGCAACTCGCGCATGTGCTGCGCGCCGCCGCCGGACGCGGCCTGGTAGGTCGTGCAGGTCATCCACTCGACCAGGTCGTGGTTGAACAGGCCGCCCACGCCCATCATCATCGCGGCCACCGTGCAGTTGCTGCCGATGAAGTCGCGGATGCCGCGGTCGATGGCCGCGTCGATCACCGGCCGGTTGATCGGGTCGAGCACGATGATCGCGTCGTCCTGCATGCGCAACGTCTTGGCCGCGTCGATCCAGATGCCGCGCCAGCCGGTGGCGCGCAGCTTCGGGTGGACCTCGCTCGTGTAGTCGCCGCCCTGGCAGGTGATGACGATGTCGAGCGCCTCGAGCGCCGCGAGGTCGAATGCGTCCTGGCAGGTACCGCTGTCGACTCCCGCGATGTCCGGGCCCCTGCCGCCCGCGTTGGAGGTGCTGAAGAACACCGGCCGGACGAGCGCGAAGTCGCCTTCGTCGCGCATGCGCTGCATCAGCACCGAACCCACCATCCCGCGCCATCCCACCAGACCGACCGTCTTCATCGCCGCTTCATCCGTTGTCCATCGCCCGGGGTACCGTGGACCGCCCGCGGCGCCGCCTCGCGTCGCGGTCCGCTCATTGCGCGCGCAGTGCGCTCACGACCGCGTCGCCCATCTCCGCGGTCCCGACGAGCTGCAGCGCAGGGGCCTGCGTCCCGCGCGGCATCAGGTCGGCGGTCCGCAGCCCCCGGCCCAGCACCGTCTGCACGGCGGCCTCGATGCGGCCGGCCGATTCGCTCCGCGCGAACGTGTAGCGCAGCATCATCGCGGCCGACAGGATGGTCGCGAGCGGGTTGGCGATGCCGCGGCCGGCGATGTCGGGCGCCGACCCGTGCGACGGCTCGTAGAGGCCCTTCGACGACGCGTCGAGCGACGCCGACGGCAACATGCCGATCGAACCGGTCAGCATCGCGGCCTCGTCGGACAGGATGTCGCCGAACAGGTTGCCGGTGACCACCACGTCGAAGGACTTGGGCGCCTTCACCAGCTGCATCGCGGCGTTGTCGACGTACAGGTGATCGAGCGCCAGTTCGGTGTAATCGGCGTGGACGTCCTCGACGACTTCGCGCCACAGCTGCGACGTCTCCAGCACGTTGGCCTTGTCGACGCTGGTCACCTTGCCGGGATGGCCCACCGCCTTTCGCGTGCGCGCCGCCTCGAACGCGACGCGCGCGATGCGTTCGATCTCGGGCCGCGTGTAGCGCATCGTGTCGAAGGCTTCGTCGGCGCCCGCGAACGCGCCGTCGGGCGACGACCGCCGGCCGCGCGGTTGCCCGAAGTAGATGTCGCCGGTCAGCTCGCGGATGATCAGGATGTCGAGGCCGGCGACGATCTCCGGCTTCAGCGACGACGCGTCGGCCAGCTCGGGATAGAGGATGGCCGGGCGCAGGTTGGCGAACAGTGCCAGCTCGCGACGCAGCCCGAGGATCGCCTGCTCGGGACGCAACGGGCGCGGCAGCTTGTCGTACTGCCAGTCGCCCACGGCACCGAACAGCACCGCGTCGGCCTGTTTCGCGACGCGCAACGTGGGCTCGGGCAGCGGATGCCCCTGCGACGCGTAGGCCGCGCCGCCGACATCGGCCGTGTCCATTTCGAAGGGCTCGTCGAGCGCGTCGAGAATCTTGACCGCTTCGGCGACGATCTCGGGGCCGATGCCGTCACCGGGCAGGATGGCGATGTTCAAGGAAGTTCCAGGTCGTCGGATGCAGCGGCGATGCACCGCTGCCGCGTCGGGTCGGCCGCTGCGAAGCGCTCAGGCGATCGTGTTCGCGAGCCAGGGACGTTTCACCAGCCGCTCGGCTTCGAACGCGCGGATGCGTTCGGAATGACGCAGCGTGAGGCCGATGTCGTCGAAGCCGTTCAGCAGGCAGTACTTGCGAAACGGCTCCATGTCGAACGGGCTCGCCCGACCGGCGGGGTCGAGCACCACCTGTCGCTCGAGGTCGATGGTCAGTGCATAGCCCGACGCGATCGCCGCGTCGTGCAGCAGACGGGCGACCTCGGCTTCGGGCAACACGATCGGCAGCAACCCGTTCTTGAAGCAGTTGTTGTAGAAGATGTCGGCGTACGACGGCGCGACGATGGCGCGAAAGCCGTATTGCGAAAGCGCCCAGGGCGCGTGCTCGCGCGACGATCCGCAGCCGAAGTTCTTGCCGGCGACCAGCACCGACGCGCCGCGATAGCGCGACTGGTTGAGCACGAAGTCGGGGTTGGGCCGGCGGCTGCGCGGATCCATGCCCGGCTCGCCGTGATCGAGATAGCGCCACGCGTCGAACAGGTTCTCGCCGAAGCCGGTACGGGCGATCGACTTCAGGAACTGCTTCGGGATGATCGCGTCGGTGTCGACGTTGTCGCGCGCCATCGGTGCGACGAGACCCCGGTGAATGCGGAAGGCGTCCATGTCAGCGGCCGTCCGTCACAACCCGCGCACGTCGACGAAGTGGCCCTCGATGCCGGCCGCCGCCGCCATCGCCGGGCTGACCAGGTGCGTGCGGCCGCCCTGCCCCTGCCGCCCCTCGAAGTTCCGGTTGGAGGTCGATGCGCAACGCTCGCCCGGCTCGAGCCGATCGGCGTTCATCGCGAGGCACATCGAGCAACCGGGATCGCGCCACTCGAAACCGGCGCCGATGAAGATGCGGTCGAGCCCCTCGGCCTCGGCCTGCGCCTTCACGAGGCCCGAACCCGGCACCACCATCGCCAGCTTGATGTTCCTGGCCACGCGTCGGTTGAGGCGCTTGACGACCGCCGCCGCCTCGCGCAGATCCTCGATGCGACCGTTGGTGCAGGAACCGATGAAGACCTTGTCGATGGCGATCCGGTCGATGCGCATGTCCGGCTCGAGGCCCATGTAGGTCAGCGCCCGCTCGATGCCGTCGCGCTTGACCGCGTCGCGCTCGCGGTCCGGATCGGGCACGCGCCCGTCGATGGTGGTGACCATCTCCGGCGACGTGCCCCACGTGACCTGCGGCTTGATGCTCGCCGCATCGAGCTCGACGACGCGATCGAAGTGCGCGTCCGGATCGGAACGCAACGTGCTCCAGTCGGCGACCGCGGCGTCCCACATCGGGCCCTGGGGCGCGTACGGCCGCCCGCGGACATAGGCGACCGTGGTCGCGTCGCACGCGACCATTCCGGACCGGGCACCGGCTTCAATGGCCATGTTGCAGACCGTCATGCGGCCTTCCATCGACAGCGCGCGAATCGCGCTGCCGGCGAACTCGATCGCGTGGCCCGTGCCGCCGGCCGTGCCGATGCGGCCGATCACCGCGAGCACCAGGTCCTTCGCGGTGCAGCCGCGCGGCAGCGAGCCACTCACCTTCACCAGCATGTTCTTCGACTTCTTGGTGACCAGCGTCTGCGTGGCGAGCACGTGCTCGACCTCGGACGTGCCGATACCGAAGGCCAGCGCGGCGAAGGCGCCGTGCGTGCTGGTGTGCGAGTCGCCGCACACGACCGTCATGCCCGGCAGCGTCGCGCCCTGCTCCGGCCCGATGATGTGCACGATGCCCTGGCGTCTGTCGCGCATGTCGAAGTAGGTCAGGCCGTACTTCTGCGCGTTGGCGTCGAGCGTCTCGACCTGCAACCGCGACACCGGGTCGGCGATGCCGTCGGCGCGATGCGTGGTGGGGACGTTGTGGTCCGCAACCGCGAGGTTGGCGCTGTTGCGCCACGGTTGTCGGTCGGCGAGCCGGAGGCCTTCGAAAGCCTGCGGGCTCGTGACCTCGTGCAGCAGGTGGCGATCGATGTACAGGATCGCGGTGCCGTCGTCTTCGCTGTGGACGACATGCGCGTCCCACAACTTGTCGTAGAGGGTCTGGGGCATCGGGAAGCGGGTTGGAGGACGACCTGACGGGCCTCGCGTCGCCTGACGGGACTCGCCGCGCGGCCGTTCGCGGGTCGAAAATTATGCCACAGGGCGCCTGACGAGCGTCGCGGCGTGGCGTGGCGTGGCGTGGCTCCGACAGTCGCGTCGGATTCGTTGCGCGGCCGTGACCTGCGTGTCATGGTCCGGACCGGGCGGCGCGAGCCGCGACGACGGCGCCGCATGCCGCACGGGGATCGCGGTGTCGAAACCGGGAGGAACGGATGAACACGATGCGCTGGGTGGCGGCCCTGTTGATGGGCGGACTGCTGCAGGTCGCGGGGGCCGCCGAGGTGGCGGGGGTCCGGGTCGACGACGAGGTGACGATCGCGAACCAGAAGCTGGTGCTGAACGGCGCGGGGATCCGCACCCGACTGCTGTTCAAGGTGTATGTCGGCGCGCTCTACCTGCCGACGAAGAAGGACAACACGAAGGACATTCTGGCGTTGCCCGGCGCGAAGCGGGTCGGCGTGACGATGCTGCGCGAGGTGTCGAGCGACGATCTGGGCCAGGCGCTGATCACCGGCATCCGGAAGAACTCGTCGCCCGAAGAGACCCGCCGTTTCGGACTTCAGCTGCTGGCGATGGGCGACATCTTCGGCCGGATCCCCAAGCTCAGGAAGGGCGAAAGCTTCAGCGTGGACTGGATCCCCGGCGCCGGCACGGTGGTGATCGTGGACGGCAAGCCGGTGGCCGACCCGATCCCCGACCAAGCGTTCTACGACGCGATCCTGAAGATCTGGTTGGGCGACGACCCGGCGGAAACGACGTTGAAGACGGGGATGCTGGGAGCGAAGTGACGGAGTGACCAAGGCCACTTGGGTCCCGGCCTCCGCCGGGACGACGAAATACAAGGTGCCGTCCCTGTCGTTCCGTCGTCCCCGTCCCCGTCGTCCCCGTCCCGTCGGCACCGTCGTTCCGTCGACCCCGTCGTTCCGTCGTCCCCGTCCCGTCGTTCCGTCGGCACCGTGCCCCACGTCGCCGTCGGCACCGTCGTTCCCGCGAACGCGGGAACCCAGCGACGTCACCGGTCGCACAACCAGCGACTCTCTTCCCTTCGTCACCC
>CAHJXF010000201.1 GCA_903644065.1 Betaproteobacteria bacterium | reverse complement strand
GACCACGCCCCGCCGCTTCCGCGCGGCCGATGCCACGCGCGCCACCGGCCGCGGCGACACGGGACCCGCCGACGGACCCCGGTACGGGTCGAAGTCGTGCTTCGACACGCCGCACAGTGGACACGCCCAGTCGTCCGGGATGTCCTCGTAGCGCGTGCCGGGTGCGAGGCCGCCGTCCGGATCGCCGTCCTTCTCGTCGTAGACGTAGCCGCAGGCGCGACAGATGAACTGTCGCCAGGGACGGTCGTCGCCGGCCGGCGGATCGGACGGCGGCGAGCCGGGCGATGCGCTTTCGCCTTCGAGGCGCGCCGGGGCGGCGTTCATCGCCCGCGGTTCACGACGGCGTCTGCGGCGCCAGCAATCGCGCCATCTCTTTGCGCAGATGCTTGACGGCCGGCGTCACGATGGCGACGAAGTGCGACTCGCGGACGCGGCGCTGCGGCGCGGCGGACATCAGGTAGCCGCGCGCACCGTGGTGCAACAGCGCCGACTGCGCGGCGCGGAGCGCGAGCTCGGACGCATGGGCCCGCACGTCCAGCACGTCGACCAGGTAGTCGTCGCCGGTCGCGTACGGCGTGACGGCCAACGCCTCGATGCGCGCCGTGAGGTCGTCGAGCTCGGCCTGCAGCGCGTCGGGCCGGTCGTCGAGGAACTGGTTGACGTGGCCGAGCTGGTCCTCGACCTGCCATATCGAGTCGATGCTCCCCTGCGCGACGCCGAGGCCCATGCCCGTCTGCAGCAGGATGAACGCGGCGCGGATGCGCCCGATGAACGGCCGCACCGGATCGGCGATGACGTGGTCCGCGTCGATCGCCACGTCGACCAGGCGGACCGACCACGTGCTGGTCCCCTCCATCGCGGAGAAGGTCGGGCAGTGCCGCAGTTCGACGCCGGGCGCGGAGCAGTCGAGCAGGAACATGACCTCGTGCTGCGCGTCGACGACCTGTCCCTGTCCGTCGACCACCGCCGCCACGGCCCCGAGATAGTGGTCCTTCGCGATGTGGCTGACCCACGGCAGCGTGCCCGAGACGCGATAGCCGCCGGGGACGCGACGCGCCTTCAGCAGCATCGACTCGATGCGCGCGAACGTCTTCATCGGATTCGACATGCCGGTGCCGCCCATCGTGGCGCCGAGCGCATGGTCGTCGAGCCGGCGCCCGGTCAGCGCCGGGTTGCCCGACTGCTCCATGTACAGCCCGCACACGTCGTGGCACCACATCATGAAAGCCGTCGAGCCGCAAACCCGCCCGGCTTCGGTCATCGCGCGGATGGCCGCGACGAAATCGCGGCCGTTGCGATCGAGATGGGAGCCGAGCGCGCCCGCCCGGCCCAACGATCTCAGGATGTCGAGCGGGTAGTGCCCTTCGCGGTCGATGCGCTCGGCATCGCGCGCGAGCGGACCCTGCGCGATGTCGCGGACCCGCGCCATGAGCGCGTCGCGCGTCACCGTGCCTCCCTCGGCGACGGAAGCCGCCGGCCTGTCCTCGATGACGGTCATGGCGGCGCGGCTCAGTCCTGCAGCGCGATGTCGAACGCGATCGGATTGCGCATCGAGTTGGCGACCGGCGAATAGAAGTTCGCATGATCGACGATGGCGTCGAGGTCCTCGCGCGACGCATCGCCTTCGACCAGGACCTTGACGCGGATCGCCTGGAAACCCATCTGCGCCGGCTCCATCGGCGCGCCGCCCGCGCCCCAGGCCGCAGGGTTGCCGATGTCGCCTTCGACGAACAGCTCGAGCTTCGACAGCGCCACCTTGCGCGCCGTCGCGACCGCGGTGATGCCGACCGCGAGACAGCCGCCGAGCGCGGCGAGCACCATCTCGCCGGGCGCCGGCGCGGTGTCCTCGCCGAACAGGTGGGGCGGCTCGTCGACCACGACCGGCTGGTGATGGCCGACGTACGACAGCGACCGGTACTGGCCGTCCATGACGGTATGGACCTTGTTGGTCCCGCGCTTGGCCGGGTTGGCACAACCCGCTTCGGCGAACTTGGCGAGGCCGTCGCGATCGATCGGTCGCAGGTAGGTCCGGACGGTGGTGGTCTCCTCGACCGGGGCTTCGTTGACCAGGGACATGATGACTCCGCTTGTGGGTTGCGACGCGCACGAGGCCGCGCCTCGGGCACTTACTGCAAGGGCTGTGCCACAGCTTGTGGTGATCGCTCGAAATCACAGGCCGGCGCCTGCGAACCGGCGGCCCGGCGGCCCGGCGGCCCGGCGGCCCGGCTTCGACCCACGCGCCCTGACAGTCGTTCGGGCCGTCTCGTCAGGCGAGCTTCCGCAGCCGGTAGCTGAACTGACGGACCGTCAGGCCCAGGGCCTGCGCCGCGCGCGACTGGTTGCCGTCGGCCCGTGCCAGCGCATCGAGCAACGTGGTCCGATCGTGCGACTGGTGCGAGCGATAGTCGCGGACCAGCGGTGGTCGGTCCGCGTCGCTCGTCGCGACGGGCGGCGTCGCGACACGGGCTCGCGTCCGTCCCGCGGCCGCCGACGGTCGCAGTACCGCGTCGACCTCGTCCGCCGACACCACCGGTCCCCCCGCCAGCAGCACCAGCCGCTCGACGACGTTGCCGAGCTCGCGGATGTTGCCCGGCCAGTCGTGCCCCGCGAGACGCGTCAGCGCGTCGACCGACAGGTGCACCGCGCGACGATGGGTCTGCGCCGCGCGGCTCGCGAAGTGGACGGCCAGCAGGCCGATGTCGCCGGGCCGCTCGGCCAGCGTCGGCAGACGGATCGGGATGACGTTGAGTCGGTAGAACAGGTCGGCGCGAAACGAGCCGTCGACGATGGCCGCCTCGAGGTCGCGATGCGTGGCCGCCACGACGCGGACATCGATGACCGTCTCGCGCTTGCCGCCGAGGCGCACGACGACCGACTCCTGCAACGCGCGCAGCAGCTTCGACTGCGCGCCGATCGGCACTTCGCCGATCTCGTCGAGGAAGATCGTGCCGCCGTCGGCGCGCTCGAACCAGCCGGCGCGCGCGTCGTGCGCCCCGGTGAACGCGCCGCGCTCGTGACCGAACAGTTCGGACTCGAACAGGCTCTCCGGAATGGCCGCGCAATTGACCTTGATGAACGGCTTGTCGCGATGGGCGCTCAAGGCGTGGAGCGCACGGGCAAACAGCTCCTTGCCGGTCCCCGACTCGCCCAGCAGCAGCACGGTTGCCGACGTGCTGGCGACGCGTTCGCACTGCATGAACGCGTGTTGCAGGACCGGCGCATCGCCGATGATGCCGAAACGTTGCGACGCATGCGCGATCGATTGCTCCAGCAGCCGGTTGCGGGCCTCGAGTGCGGCGGTGCGCCGCTCGACCGCGCTGGCCAGCTGCAGGATCTGGCCGGCGAGCGTGGCGAGGATCTTGAGCATCGCCAGGTCGTCCGCCAACGGTCGCACGCGCGAGCGGATGCGGTGACAGCCGAGCACGCCGACGACCCGGCGCTCCTCGAGGATCGGCACCGCGATGAAGGCCACGATCTCCGGCGGCAGGTGCTTGCGCTCCACCATGCGGCCGAGGAACAGCGGCTCGGCATCGATGTCCTGCACGATCATCGCGCCGCCGGTGGCCAGCACGCGGCCGGTGATGCCCTCGCCCGCCGCGTACTGGCCCCGAGCCATCTCGGCCCGCGTCAGGCCGTACGCGTAGTGGACGGTGCCGCTGACGGCCGCCTGGCCGGCCACCCGGTCGGCCAGCACGACGCGGCCGCGATTGAGACCGAGCAGTTCGGACATCAGGTGCAGCATCTCGCGCAGCACCTTTTCGGGCGCGAGGCTGTGGCCCATCAGCTTCATCACCTCGCGCATCAGCAGAATTTCCTGCTCGCGCCAGTCGAGCGCGGCGTCGCGTCGCTGGGTCGCGTCGGAGAAGCGGGCGGTGGCGGTCAAAGGCATCGACATGGCGCCATTGTGTCGACAATCATGCGGCGCGTGCCGACAGATTGTCGAAGCGTCGACCGACGGGCGTCGTCGCTCGCGATCCGCTCGGCACCCGCGTCGCCGGTTCCCGCGTCCACCGGAACGACGAATCGGTCGTCAGCGCGTGCTTGGGGCCGGCGACAGCGGTCTCGCAGCGCCCAGCCCGTCGTGCCTCGGCCGCGGCATTCGCCCGGTATCGGCGGCGACCCTCGCCTCCTCGTCACCCCCCCCCGCGGAGGCAGACCCGAGTGTCGTTGTCCACGATCGGCTCGTCACTCGCGGCGCCGGGTTGCGCCATTCACAAAAACGACGAATCGACGATCGGAAAGATCTCGGGGCCGGTGACAACGGTCTCGAAGCGCTCCCGCCCGTCGTGCCTCGACCCCGACATTCGCCCGCCATCGGCCCGGCATAGGCGACCATCAACTCTTCGTCACCCCGCGGAGGCGGGGTCCCAATGTCGTTGCCCGGTGGCGGCTCGGCATTAGACGTCGCCGGCGAGGACGAATCCCTGCTCGGCAGACGCTCGGTGCCAGCGACGAGTGCGTCGCCGGACGCCTCAGGCCGCCATGCGCGTCATGCCCTCCTCGATCGGCAAGGACGGGTCGCGCGACCACTCGTTCCACGAGCCGAAGTACATCTTCACGTTGTCGTAGCCCGCTTCCTTCAGGGCCAAGTACGTGTTCGACGCCCGCGCGCCCTTGAAGCAGTACAGGTAGATCGTCGCCTCCGGGCCGATGCCGACGCTGCGGCACTCCGCGCGAACTTCGTCGGGACTCTTGAACATCGGCCCCGCCGCCGTCGGCTTCATCATCCGATACCACTCGATCCACTTCGCGTTCGGCAACCGGCCCTTGCGCGGACAGAAGTCCTTGCCGTACGGCGAACTGCTCTCGCCGATCCATTCGTCGATGTCGCGCACGTCGAGCTTGACGATCGTCGGATCGTCGAGCGCCGTCAGCATCTCGTCCTTGTCGATGATCACGGCTCCCGGCGTGACGCTGACGGGGAAGGTCGCCGCGATCGGCGTCGGCACGTCGGTCGAAAGCGCCAGGCCGGCCTTGGTCCACGCACCGAGGCCGCCGTGCAGCACCTTGATCTTCGGATAGCCGAGATAGGTCAGCAGGAAGTAACCGCGGCACGACTGGCCGAAGCCCGAATTCATCGTGTCCTCGTAGAGCACCGCGGTCTCCTTGCCCGACAGGCCGATGCGGCCGAACTCGGAGACGAACTTGTCGTGCATCGCGTCCACGCCTTCGGGCGTCGACGTCGCGAGATAGGTGAAGATGTCGCGCAGGTTGACCGCGCCGGGAATGTGACCGGCCGCATACGCGCCGTCGTCGCGCGTGTCGATGATGACGAGCGACTCGCCCTGGTCGATGGCTTCGCCGAGTTCGACGGGACTGATCAGGATGCCTGGATTCATTGCGCTTCTCCGTACGGGGATGGGAACGATGCGCGATGCGCATCGGTGCGGCGACCGGGACGTCGGTGCGAAGCGCCGTTGCAGGTTCCATGCCATCGCACGGCGCGAGGGCGGGGCCGTGATCGAGCGGTACCGTGATCGAGCGGTACCGCGATCGAGCAGTACCGTGATCGACCGGTCCGGGTCGAGCGGGTCCGGGTCGAACGGTCCGGGTCGAACGGTCCGGGGTAGAGCGACCCGGGCCACGACGCTTCGGCAAGTACACGATCGGCCGCGACCGCCGCGACCGCCGCGACGGCCACGACCGCCTCGACCGCCGCCACCGTGCCCGCCGCGATGGACACGCAGGAAAGCGGCCGTCAGCGGTGTTCGCCCCACTTCCCGCGCGCCGCGCTCGCCTTTGCGAACGAGGCTCGCAAGGCCTCGGCGTCGCCGCCGACGATCCAGTCGCGCAGCGTGTCGAGTCGATCGCGATACGCGGCGAGGTCGACGAGCAGTGCGTCGCGGTTGGCGAGCATCACGTCGCGCCACAGCTCGGGGCTGCTCGCCGCGATCCGCGTGAAGTCGCGAAAGCCGGCGCCGGCCAGGTCGAACTTCCGCTCCGCGTCGACGGCATCGGCGATCTGCCCGACCAGCGCGTAGGCGAGCAGGTGCGGCAGGTGACTGACCGACGAGAGGACCGCGTCGTGGGTGTCCGCGTCGAGACGCTCGACCCGCGCCCCGCATGTGCGCCACGCGGATTCGACGCGCGCGACGCTGCGCTCGTCGTTCTCCGCGAGCGGCGTCAGCAGCACGCGCTTGCCGTCGAACAGGTCGGCTCGCGCGGCGTCCGGTCCGTGGACTTCGCGACCGGCGATCGGATGACCGGGCACGAAGCGGCCGATGGCGTCGCCGAGCGCCGCGCGCGCCGCGGCGATCACCGTCCGCTTGGTGCTGCCGACGTCGGTGACGACGGCGGCCGGCGCGAGGTGCGGCTCCATCGCGGCGAAGACGCTGCCCGACTGCGCCACCGGCACGGCGACGACGACCAGGTCCGCATCCCGCACGGTGTCGCCGATCGAGTCGCTCGCGCGGTCCGCGATGCCGAGCGCGAGCGCTCGCGCCGCATGGCCGGGCTCGCGATCGAACACCGCCACCCGGTCCACGCGACCGGCTGCCTTCAACCCCAGCCCGAACG
>CAHJXF010000200.1 GCA_903644065.1 Betaproteobacteria bacterium | reverse complement strand
GCCGCCATCGCCACCGACCTCGCCGAGTTCCTCGGCGCTGCCCTCGGCCTCGATCTCCTCGCCGGCCCGGCCCTGCAGCACCACCTCGGCCTCTCCCCCACCCAGGACACCCTCGACGAGCTCGCTGAAAAGGCGCTTCCCGCTGGCATTCTCGACGGGTTGAGCGCCGACGGGGTGGCGCCCGGTCCGACCGGCGCAGCGACCGACGTCAACGCCGAGCCGATGGCCTCGCCGGCCTCGCGCAGCGGCGCTCGCAAGGCTTCGCCGTCGAGACGGGCGCGGCGCAGCAACAGCATCGTCTTCGCGGCCGTGAGCTGCGCGAGCAACTGGTAGCTGTGCGCGAGCAGCCGGCCGAGCGGCTCGAGCGGCGGCCTGACCGCCCGTGGCTCGGAAAGCGACCGCTGGGTGGCCTGCACCAGCGCGGACAGGCTGTCGTAGGCCTCGCGTCGCGCGAGACGCCACTCGAGTTCGGGCTTGGTATCCACGGGCCGGGTCGGAACGGCGAGTTGACCGAGCGCCAGGGCCAGCCGCGCATGCCGGGCATGCGCATCGAGCGTGCGGCCGACCAGCGCCGGGATCTGCGAGCGCTCCCACGACGGCAGCACGTAGCTGAAGGCCCACGCGATGGCGACGCCGACCAGCGTGTCGACGATGCGTTCGAAGGCCTCGAACACCGGACTGACCTCGACGTTGAGCGCGTGCGCCTGGGTCAGCGCCAGGACCGTGGCCGCGATGGCCGCGATCAGGTAGCGCCGCACCGCCGACGCGTGCGCGACGCCCTGCGCCGCGGCGACGATCAGGATCAGCGCGGCGGACGACCGATCGAGCGGAATCAGCGCCGCGGCGACGAGGCTGCCGACCAGCGTGCCGAGGACCCGGCTGTTGCGCCGCTCGAGGGTCTGCGCCAGGCTGCCGCGCAGCACGACGGTGATGGTCAGCAGCACCCAGTACGGATGGGTCCGCCACGGCAGCACGAGCGAGATCGCGTAACCGGCGGCGATGGCCATCGCGGCGCGGAGCGCGTGGCGGAGCGGCGGCGCGTCGGCCCGCCACAACGTCGTGAAGGGACGCAGCGACCACCGGGTGGTGCTGACGAACATCTGCCACGTGGCGCGCACCACGGCGAGGTCGGGCGTCTCGTCGCCGCGCGCCAGCGCGATCAGCCGCAGCGTCTCGTCGTCGATGTGACCGACCCGGTCCGCGACGCCGCGCGCCAGGACCGACGACGCGGATTCGGCGCTGCCGTCGGACGACCAGGGCAGCCGGGCCAGCACCGCCCGATGGCTGGTGAAGACGACGGGTTTCCGACCGGTGAGCAGGCAGTCGGCCAGGTGGTCGACTTCGCGCGCCAGCTCGTGCAGGCGGCTGCGCAGCGCGGCCAGCACCGCGGCCTGCTCCGGATGCGAGACCAGCGCTTCGACGTCGAGCTCGCAGGCCAGCAGGTGGTCGCGCAGCTCGAGCACCCGCATCAGCATCCCGGCCAGCTGCT
Organism: Betaproteobacteria bacterium; assembly: GCA_903644065.1. Classification (GTDB taxonomy): domain Bacteria; phylum Pseudomonadota; class Gammaproteobacteria; order Burkholderiales; family Burkholderiaceae_D; genus CAHJXF01. The sequence goes on along the minus strand of CAHJXF010000200.1, from coordinate 5,096 downwards.
GGCGGCGCGGGGTGCGCGGCGATTCCAGCAGGATGTCGCGCGCCGTCTGCATCTGGTCGGCCAGCGCCGCCTGCTCGCGCATCCAGCGTCCGATGGGCTCGACCGGCGCGGCGTCGGCCGACGGGGCGCCGGCGGTGGGCGCGAACTGGCGCGACTGCGTGCGCATCAGCGCCGCGACCGCATGCAGCGTGTCGGCCAGCATCAGGACGCGATAGCGACCGTTGAGCGCGAGGTTCGCGAGCGTCGCGTAGACGATGTACAGGACCATGCCCAGCGCGAAGTAGAGGCTGGTCGACAGCGCGGTCACGCCCTCCTCCCGCCCCGGCACCGCGATCGAGAAGATGATCGCGAACATCGCCGACACGGACAGCGGGATGCCGCGCTTGCCCCACGCCGCCCCCAGGAAGGCGACGAACGAGGCCGGCACGATCAGCAGTCCGAGACCGAGCGGGTCGTCGTGCAGCACCTGCACGCCGAAGAACAGCGGCAGGCCGACGATCACCGAGGGAATCAGCTGGCGCAGCTTGCCGCGTCGCGGTGCCGGCTGGTCGGGCGGCACGGCCGCGATCACGCCGACCGCGACGGTCGCGGCGGCGAAGCTGCCGAGCAGCAGGTGCGCGGCGAGCGAGACGAGCAGCAGGCCGAAGCCGGCCGACACGCCGATCAGCACATAGTGACTGAGCAGCACGCGCATGACGAACAGGGCTCGATGCCGCAGGGAACGACGCAATCGCATGGGTCCGGTCGCGATGAAGGATGCGGTGACGCGGCGAGGCTAACGCACGTCGCGATGTCGCTCAGCGCTCCTCGGCTGCGCCGTCGGGCAGCCAGGACCGTTGCAGCTCGGCCCAGCCTTCGCGACCGAGCGCGTCGAGCGTCGCCAGGTTGGCCTCGTAGATCGTCGCGGCGTCGGGGACGGCCGCCACCGCGCGCTCGACGCTGCGCTCGCGCAGCAACTGCAGCGTCGGGTACGGCGAGCGATTGGTGGCGTTGCCGAGATCGTCGGGCCCGGTACCGGCGAAGCGATAGTGCGGATGGAAGGTCGCGAGTTGCACGACGCCTTCGAATCCGCGGTCCGCGATCAGGTCCTCGGCCCGGCCGACGAAGTCGTTGTAGTCGAGGAAGTCGTCGAGCACGTCGGGATGCAGCAGCAGGGTCGTCTCGCACTCGCGTTCGTCGACCGCGGCCAGGTGCTCGAGCTCCGCGAGCAGGGCGACCAGCAACGCGTCCTCGGACCGCGCCTCGCTGACGACATAGCGCACCCGCCCCCGGGCTTCCGGCCCTTTCGCGAAAGGGCAGAGGTCGAGGCCGACCACCGCCCCGCGAACCCAGGCCCGAGTGTCGGCGATCACGCGGTCGCGGCGGGACGGCGCGGTGTCGGCACCGGTGTCGGCACCGGTGTCGACCCTGGTGTCGACGGTGCCGTCGGCGCCGCGACCAGCGCTGCTATCAGCGCCGGCCGGCGCTGGCGCCGCGGCCCGCCCGTCCATCGCAGTCGTGCGGGACTTCGAGCCGTCTTCGGGCATCGCCTTCTTCGTCATCGTCGTATGGCGGCGACTCGACGTCGCCCGCCATCCCCTGCTATGTCTTCCTGCCGGCAGAACGCCGCGCGGCGGACGCCGACGAGTCGATTCCTCGTCGAGGTCGCAGCCGGTTCGACAACGGCGGTGCGGGGTCCATCGGGTCGGGCGGTACCGGCGCATCGTCGCACGCACGGACATCGCGAACAACGAACCGGCCGATCGAAGGAACGACCGATCGCATGGCGCACCGGCTCCCGACCGGGCCTCCCCGTCGCTCGGCAGCGAAGAGGACATCGCGAACCACCTTCGCTCCTGCGCGGCGGCGGACGATCCGCTGACGATGGTCGTGGCGCTCGGTCGCGTCGCCCGGGCGTGCAACGTGAGCGCGCAACGCGGAGGTCGGCACGACGCGCGAGGGCCTGTTCGAGGCGCTCTCGCCGAACGGCCCGTCCTCGACCGCCGTCGGCGAGGTCGCGAGCGCTCTCGGCGATCCCTTCGCCTTTCCAAGCGAGCCGGTCGAGCCGGTCGAGCGCGAAGTGAAACCACATGCGCACGCTGGACGCGCGCCGCGGCGCACGGCGGGTCCGCGGGGTACCTCGCCGCGCCTCGACCGCGACCACGAGCCGGCGTCCTGACGGCTGCGATCCGGTCGAAGCCCGATCGCACCCAACCGCTCCTGCTTCGACTCGGCATGTCCGTCGGGTCAGGTCCCGGGCGTCTCGTCGCGAGCGCGACGAGGGCGATGGCAACGACTCCGGTCCGTGGATGCAAGGTCGTCCGAACGGGGCGTGTCGCCTGCCCATCGAGACTTCATCCATCGCTCCTCTTCGACGGCGACGGTCCTCGACACCGCGCCCCGTCTTCCACCCATGAACGTCAGTGAATACGTCTGGCAGCGCGCCTGCGAATGGGGCGCGCGCATCGTCTACGGCTATCCGGGCGACGGCGTCGGCGGGCTGGACGTCGCGCTCGAACAGGCGCAGGACCGATTGCGCTACGTGCAGGTGCGGCACGAGGAAATGGCCGCGTTCATGGCGACCGGGCATGCCAAGTTCACCGGCGAGGTCGGTGTCTGCTACGCGACGTCGGGCCCCGGCGCGATCCACCTGCTGAACGGTCTCTACGACGCCAAGATGGACCACGTGCCGGTGGTGGCGATCGTCGGGCAGCAGGCGCGGACCTCGATCGGCGCGAGCTTTCAGCAGGAGGTCGACCTGCAGACGCTGTTCAAGGACGTGGCGGGCGAATTCGTCATGACCGCGATGGTGCCCGGCCAGGTCCGCCAGCTGGTCGACCGCGCCTTCCGCATCGCGTCGACGCGACGCTGCGTCACCTGCGTGATCATTCCCAACGACCTGCAGGAGCTGAAGTACGAGGATCCGCCGGTCGCCCACGGCACGACCCACACCGGCACCGGCTACGCCCGACCTTCGGGCATCCCCGACCCGGCGGTCCTGCAGCAAGCCGCCGACGTGCTGAACGCCGGCAAGCGGATCGCGATCCTGGTCGGCGCGGGCGCGCTGGAGGCCACCGACGAGGTCATCGCCGTCGCCGAGCGGCTGCAGGCGGGCGTCGCGAAGGCGCTGCTCGGCAAGGCCGTGCTGCCCGACGACCTGCCGTGGGTGACCGGATCGCTGGGTCAGCTCGGCACACAGCCGTCGTGGAAGCTGATGACCGGCTGCGACACGTTGCTGATGATCGGCTCCACGTTCCCCTACGCCGAGTTCCTGCCGAAGCCGGGCGATGCGCGCGGCGTGCAGATCGACGTCGACGGCACGCGGCTCAGCCTGCGCTATCCGATGGAGGTCAACGTCGTCGGCGACAGCGCGACGACGTTGCGCGCGTTGCTGCCGCTGCTCGAGCAGAAGGCGGAAGGAGGTCATTGGCGCCGTCGCATTGAACGCCATGTCGCGGCGTGGTGGAAGACGCTGGAGCGTCGCGCGATGGCGAGCGCCGAGCCGATCAATCCGCAACGCATCTTCTGGGAGCTGTCGAAGCGCCTGCCCGACCGCACGATCATGACCGGCGACGCCGGGACCGTCGCCAACTGGTACGCACGCGACATCCGCATGCGGCGCGGCATGATGGGTTCGCTGTCGGGCAGCCTGGCTTCGCTCGGTTCGGCGACGCCTTACGCGATCGCGGCCAAGATGGCCTATCCCGATCGACCGGTGATCGCGTTCATCGGCGACGGCGCCATGCAGATGAACGGCCTGAACGAGATGATCACGATCGGCAAGTACTGGCGCGAGTGGTCGAATCCGCAACTGATCGTGATGGTGCTGAACAATCGCGACCTGAGCCAGGTGACCTGGGAGGAGCGCGTGCAGATCGGCGAAGGCAAGACCGAGTCGACGCAGAGCATTCCCGACTTCCCGTATCACCGCTATGCGGAGCTGGTGGGCCTGGTCGGCATCATGGTCGACGACCCCGAGAAGATCGGCGCCGCCTGGGACGAGGCCCTGGCGGCGGATCGTCCGGTGATCCTCAACTGCTATGCGGACGGCAACGTGCCGCCGTTGCCGCCGCGCATCCAGCTCCGGGACGCGAAGAACTTCCTGTCGATGATGCGGGCGGAACCGGAGTTGGGCAGCGTGATCAAGGAAACGCTGAAGCAGGTGTTCTGAGTCGCTGCGCCGGTCACGGGAACGGCTCGCCGTCGCTGGCCGCGATCGTCACGCCCGATCCTTCGCTCGACTTCGTCCTCGTCGAGAACCGTGTTCGGCAAGCCCCACGCGGGCGAACTCGAGCGCCGCTGCTCGTCGACGTCGCTATCCGCGCAAGCGATTCACCGCATGCGTTCCGTCGAGTTGGCCGGACCCGGGTCGAAACCGTTCTCGCCATGGTCCGGCGGCAGGTCCATCGCGGTGTTGCGGCCCGGCGCCGACCGCGGCTCCAACTTGTCGCCGCTGCGGACGGTCGGTCGTCGTGTCGGCCTTCGTTCAAGCGGCCTGCGCGTTGCGCTTGCGGGTCTCGGCCGCCTTCTTCGCGGAGGCCGACCGGTCGGCGGCGCTGCGCCCCGCCGACGCCGCACCGCCCTTCCTGCCGCCCTCGTGAGACGCCGGATGTCCGGTGTCGGCACCCCGGCCGGAGCCCGACTTCTTGCCGCCGCCGTCGTCCTTGTTGACGGTGGCCCAGGCACGCCGTTCGGCTTCCGGTTCGGGTACGCCCTTCGCCTCGTAGCTCGCTGCGATGTGCTCGGCCTTGCGATCCTGCTTGTCGGTGTACTTCGTCTTGTCGCCCCGGGGCATGGCGTTCTCCGCTCGAATCGAAAACCCGACGATCGACTCCCCGGACGCGGTCCGGCATCGGAAGCGAATCGCTCCCCGCATCGGACGGCGGCTGAGCACGGTGCGGGCGGGATCGACCGCGGCGTCGGGACGCAGTCCGCGACGGCGCGATCGACCGCTTCAGCGCACGCGACCGCGCCTCGCTGCCTCGTTCAGCGCCTGCACCAGCGCCGTCAGTCCCGCATCGGTCGACCGATCCGGCGCTGCATCGAAGAGCGTCAGCGTGCGGCGACGCGCGCCGTCGTCGAGCGTGACTTCGCAGCGACGCGAGTCGGCGGCGCCG
>CAHJXF010000199.1 GCA_903644065.1 Betaproteobacteria bacterium | reverse complement strand
CCAGCCGCTACCGCGCGCGGCCGGCGCTCGCCACGCCGACAGCCCCGCCGCGCGACCTGGTCGACCGGGTGCCGCCGATTCGCCACCGCGCGTCGCTGCCGACGTCGTGGATCGAGGTCGAGCTGCGCGAAGGACGCAACCGCCAGGTCCGTCGCATGACCGCCGCGATCGGCCACCCCACGCTGCGACTGATTCGCGTCGGCATCGGCGGCATCGACCTGCGCGCACTCGATCTCGCACCGGGGATGTGGACGACGGTGGATGCGGATAGACTAAGTGCCGCCGCCGGAACGTAGAACCCTTGCATTCGCGCCCCGTCCATGGCCAGCCGATGTCAACCGGCTTTCACAACCGGCGTTATGGGGAGTGACCCGAAGCTCTGGCCGGTCGTCGTTGCAAGCCACTCGAGTCAGACCGCACGATGATGACAAACCTTGAGGAACTCACATGAGCAAGCTGATCGCTACCCTGGTTGCCACGCTGTTCGCAGCCTCCGCATTCGCACAGACCAACGGAATCCCGCCGTCGCAGCCCGCCGCCGGCACCACGGCGTCGACCACGCTCAAGAAGCCCGACGGGACCGCCGTCGGTGCCGACAAGCCCATGTCGGATGCCAAGGCCAAGCGCGTCGCCAAGAGCAAGGCGCGCAAGATGAAGCGCGACGAAAAGGTCGGCGACAAGCCGTTGAACTGAGTCTCGCTGCGGCCGCTCGTCGGTCGCGCTGCCAGACGCGATGCCGGCCCCCGGGGCCGGCATTTTTCATTCGGCGCACGGACTTCGTACCGCTGCGTCGACAACCGGACGAAAGCGTCATGCGTCATCAATCTGTACGGCTTCGAACGCTGCTCGGCGCCTGGATGGTCCTGGTCGGGACGGCGGCCGGGACGTGGGCGACGGCCGCGAGCGGACAGACGTCGCCGACCGAATTCCGCGTCATCCCATTGAGCGCCGGCATCCACCTGATCCGTGCCGAGGTCGCCCTGGAGTCGAGCGAACGTTCGAAGGGCCTGATGTATCGCGAGGCGCTCGGCGTCAACCAGGGCATGGTCTTCCTGTTCGATGCGCCGGCGGTGCAGTGCATGTGGATGCGCAACACCCTGATCCCGTTGTCCGTGGCCTTCATCGCCGACGACGGCCATGTCATCAACGTCGAGGACATGGCGCCGCAGACCGAGAACAACCATTGCGCGTCGCAGCCGGCGCGTTACGCGCTGGAGATGAACCTGGGCTGGTTCAGGAAGCACGGCGTCGCGCCGGGTGCGAAGATCACGGGCCTGCCGCGCGCCGCGCCCTGAGTGCGACCGCTCGCCGTCCGCAAATGAAAACGGGCGTCTCGTCGAGACGCCCGCCGAGCCCGACGCGCTATTGCGTCAGTTCATGTTCTTGTTGCCGAACTCCCAGTTCACGAGGTTCCAGAACGCCTCCATGTACTTCGGCCGGGCATTGCGGTAGTCGATGTAGTACGCGTGCTCCCAGACGTCGCAGGTCAGGAGCGCCTGGTCCGACCCCTTCAACGGGGTGTCGGCATTGCCGGTGGTGACGATGTCCACGCCGTCGCCCTTCTGCACCAGCCAGGCCCAGCCCGAGCCGAACTGTCCGATGGCCGCCTTCGTGAACGCGTCCTTGAAGGTCGCGAAGTCACCCCACTTCGCCTTGATCGCGTCGCCGATCGCCCCCGTGGCTTCGCCGCCACCAGCCGGCGACAGGCAACTCCAGTAGAACGTGTGGTTCCACACCTGCGCGCTGTTGTTGAAGATGCCGCCGGACGACCGCTTGACGATGTCCTCGAGCGCGGCTTCCTCGAACTCCGTGCCCTTGATGAGGTTGTTGAGATTCGTCACGTAGGTCTGGTGATGCTTGCCGTAGTGATACTCGAGCGTCTCCTTCGAAACGTGCGGCGCCAGGGCATCCATCGAATACGGCAGCGGCGGTAGCTTGTGTTCCATAAATTCTCCGTTCACGCCGACCCTCGACCATGGAGGGGTTGTCGGATCGCATGCGCAATGGTCGTCTGCGCGGCTGTCTCGGGGTCGGCCGTCGAGGCCGGATTCTATCGTCGGGTGTCGGGGAACGCAGTGCGTCCCGCGAGATTCAGGCCCGGGCTGACAGCGTCTCGTCGGTCGGTGGGCTCGCCACTACCGCCACCTGCGCCCGCCCGAGCGCCACGTCGATCGTCAAGCGTTCGTGGGGCCGCAGCCGGGACGCATCGACGACGACCCGCCCGTCGCCGTCGGTGACGATCGCGTAGCCGCGTTCGAGGATGCCGCGCGGGTCGAGCAGCGACAGACGCTGCCGCGCGCCGAGCAGGATCGTGGCGGCGTCCCGGACGCGTTGTCCGGCCGAGCGCCGCAGGCGGTCGCGAAGCGCGTCGGCTCGCGCCGTCGACCGGGCCGGATCGGGACGTGCGCTTCGCAGTCGAAGGTGCAGTGCCGCGACCGTCCGGACCGTCGCCGCCAGGGCATCGGCTGCGGCGCGCTGCAGGCGTCGTTCGAGCGACTGGAGGCGCTCCCGCGCGCTGGCGAGGCGTTGTTCGGGAGAGCGCAGTCGCCGCGCCGCTTCGTCGAGCCGCTGGCCACGGACATCGAGCAGGCGCTCCGACGCCCGGCGGAGAGCCGTCGTCCGCTGCGCTAGGCGGACGGCGAGGGCCGACGCGTCCGGACTCGCGAGTTCCGCGGCGGCGGTCGGCGTCGGCGCCCGCACGTCGGCCACGAAGTCGACGATGGTGAAGTCGGTCTCGTGACCGACGCCGCTCACGACCGGCACGCGGCTCGTCGCGACGGCTCGGGCGACGCCCTCGTCGTTGAACGCCCACAGATCCTCGATGCTGCCGCCGCCGCGCACCACCAGCAGCACGTCGATGCGATCCGGCCAGTCGAGCCGACAAGCCGCCTCGATCGCCTGCACGATGCGCTGCGGTGCCTCCGCTCCCTGCACCGGCGTCGGAATGACGATCACCTCGACATGCGGCGCGCGTCTCGCCAGCGTCGTCAGGACGTCGCGCAACGCCGCGGCCTGCAACGACGTGACGACGCCGATCACGCGGGGATGCGCCGGCAGGGGGCGCTTGCGCCCGCCGGCGAACAGGCCCTCCGCCTCGAGCGCCGCCTTGATGCGCAGGAACGCCTCGTACAGGGCGCCGGCCCCCGCGCGGCGCATCTGCTCGACCTGCAGCTGGAAATCGCCTCGAGGCGTGTAGAGGCCGGGCAACACGCGCGCCTCGATGCGGTCGCCGTCGCGCGGCGCCCAGTCGCACTGCTGATTGCGATTGCGGAACATCACGCAGCGCACCTGCGCGTCGCGATCCTTGAGCGAGAAGTACCAGTGCCCGGATACCGCTTTCGTCAGGTTGGACACCTCGCCCGACACCCACGACAGCGGGAAGCTGCGCTCCAGCAAGGCGGCGACCCGACGGACGAGTTCGCCGACCGGCACGACCCGGGCGGCGGGGACGTCGAACGACGGCGGGTGGGGAATCATGCGGCGCGGCGGCTGGTCATCGGCGATCGGTGGAGTCGATCTGTCCACATCGGTGTTCGGTTATCACAACTCGTCACGCGTCGTCAATCGACGGCGACACGAGAATAAAAAGCGCATCGATTCAACACGCTTTTGCAACCGCCGCGATCCCGAGACCGCGGCGCCGAGGGTGGCCGGCGGACACACCGCGCGATGTGCACAGAGTTATCCACACGATACGAGATGCTTAAAGCCTTGAGTTCGCAGGAATTCGTTGCAGCTGCGCCCTATCGCCGGCTTGCCGACCCCGGTGCGAAAAGCTACATTGCGGGTCGTTCGCGGGCGGCTCGGCAAGCGGTGATCGCGCAGCGCACGCCGTCCCCGCATTCTGCCTTCCTCAGGAGTCCCGTTTGGGTTCGATCTTCCTCGCAGCCGGCTGGCCGATCTGGTTTCTGTTGATCGCCTCCATCATCGCTCTGGCCCTGATCATCGAACGCGCCATCGTCCTTCGCCGATCCAAGGTGATTCCCGCGAATCTCCTCGACGAGGTCGTGGGCCTGCATCGTTCGCGGAAGGTCACCCCCGAGGTCCTGACGCGGCTCGAGAACAATTCGCCGCTCGGTCGCATCCTGGCGGCGGGCCTGCGCAACGAAAAGGCCTCGCGCGAGGTGATGAAGGAGTCGATCGAGGAAGCCGGGCGGGCCGTCACCCACGAGCTCGAGCGGTTCCTCAACCACCTGGGCACGATCTCCACGGCAGCGCCGCTGCTCGGTCTGTTCGGCACCGTGATCGGCATGATCGAGATCTTCGGCTCGCAGGCGCCGAGCGGCAGCACCAACCCCGCGGCTCTGGCGCACGGCATCTCGATCTCGCTCTACAACACGGCGTTCGGCCTCGTCGTCGCGATCCCGTCGCTGATCTTCTATCGCCAGTATCGCGGACAGGTGGACAGCCTGGTCGTCGAGATGGAGCAGCAGGCCGTCAAGTTCGTCGACATCGTGCACGGCGAACGCGCCGGCTGAGCGTCCGATGAACTTCAAGAAGGGCGCGTCGCGCGAGGAGCCGGAGATCAACCTGATCCCGCTCATCGACCTGTTCCTCGTGATCATCATCTTCCTGATGGTCACCACCACGTATTCCAAGTTCGCCGAACTGCAGATCACGCTGCCCACGGCCGACGCCGAAAAGGCGCCGACCCGCCCGGTCGAGATCGACATCGCCGTCACCCAGGACGGTCGCTACACGGTCGACGGGCGAGCCGTCGCCGCACGCGACGAAGCGGGGCTGGCGGACGCCATCCGGGCGAGCGCGGCGACGCGGAAGGATCCGGTGATCGTGATCAATGCCGACGCGCAGGCCACGCACCAGTCGGTCGTCAGCGTGATGGAGGCGGCGCGGACCGCGCAGATCGCGCAGATCACGTTCGCCACGCAGGCGACGTCGAAGTAAGCCACCGCGTTCGAGGCGGCCCGCACCGCACCGTCGCCTCGTGCACACTGCGTCATGGTCATCGTGCAACGCCGTGAGCGCGCCCGCCGGATGAAGGTTTCGTGAAGCTCGGTCGCCCGCTGTCGGCGCTGTGGTTCGGCTCGGGCCGACCCCGCTGGCATCCCCGCTCGATCGCACGGCGCACGCTGGGCGCCAGCCTGTCGCCGCTGTCTCTGCTGTTCCGCTCGACCGTGGCGTGGCGTCGCAAGCGTTATCTCGGCACGCGCGACGCGGCCGAGCGCCTGTCGGTCCCCGTGGTGGTGGTCGGCAACCTGACGGTCGGCGGGTCGGGCAAGACGCCGCTCGTCATCGCGCTGGTCGAGGCGCTGCGCACCGAGGGCTATACGCCGGGCGTGATCTCGCGCGGTTACGGCGGTCGCGAGTCGCGCAAGCGCGGCGCCAGCCTCGCCGTCACCGGGACCGATGCGGACGCGGCGGATCGCTTCGGCGACGAAGCGGTGCTGATCCGGCTCCGCACCGCGGCGCCGGTCTTCGTCGGCAGGCGGCGTCTGGCGGTCGCCCGGAGCCTGCTCGCACTGCATCCGGAAGTGGATGTCGTGATCTCGGACGACGGCCTGCAGCACTACGCGCTGGCCCGCAACTTCGAGATCGCCGTGTTCGACTCGCGCGGCGCCGGCAACCGCCGCATGCTGCCGGCCGGACCGCTTCGCGAACCGCTGGAGCGCCTCGCCGATGTCGACGCGATCGTGCTCAACGGTCTCGACACCGCGCTGCCCGAGCTGCCCGACGGCCTCGTTCCGTTGCAGCAGCCGTACCGCATGGAACTGCTGCCCGGCACGCCCTATCGCGTCAACGACCCGTCGACGACGCGCCCGCTCGACAGCTTCCGCGGACGTCGCCTGACGGCGGCTGCGGGGATCGGCAATCCGCAACGCTTCTTCGCGCTGCTGAAGGGCCTCGGGTTGAGCTTCCACCGCATGCCCCTCGACGATCATCACCGTTATCGGGACAATCCGTTCGCGCGACGCAACTCCGAGGCCGTGTTGATGACCGAGAAGGACGCGGTCAAATGCGCGCGCTTCGCCGAGGCGCGGATGTGGGCGGTGCCGGTCTTCGCGCGGGTCGACCCATCGCTCGTCGATGCGATCCTCGGCAACATCGGCGGTCGCAAGGCCGCGCTGCCAGCGGCCGGCTGACGCATCGTCCGTGCTCTCGTCCGCTCGCGAACGTCCGCTCGGTCGACGTCCACCGCACCATCGTCGACCGGGTAGCCGCTCGCAGGCGCCCGCCAAGTGCGCACGACGAGTCGTTCGACGCGCCCGCTGCACAAACCGTCCCACCGCCGCACGGAGGAGCCTCCATGGACCATCGCCTGCTCGACATCCTCGTCTGTCCCGTCACCAAGGGACCGCTGACCTACGACAAGGCGCGCCAGGAACTGGTCTCCGCCACGGCTCGTCTCGCCTATCCGATTCGCGACGGCATCCCGGTCATGCTGGAGACCGAAGCGCGCCGGCTCGATGCGGACACCGGGTCGTTCGCCACGCCGCCCGCCGCGGCGTGAGGCGCGGACCGTGCCCGAGTCGCAGTCACCGTTGCCTTCGCAGTCTCAGTCGCAGTCTCAGTCTCAGTCTCAGTCTCAGTCCCAACCTCAACCTCAGCCGCAGCCGCAGCAGACGGGCTTCACCGCGCTGATTC
>CAHJXF010000198.1 GCA_903644065.1 Betaproteobacteria bacterium | reverse complement strand
GGCGCGTGATCATCGCCCGCGCTCCACGACGGGGCCGGTCCGACGACGGCCGAGCAGACCGTCGCGGCGCCCGGCGATCACGGACACCGCGTAGGCGGCGCCCGCGACCAGCACGATGGCGGGTCCCGACGGCCACTGGCCATGGAACGACAGCAGCAGGCCGGCGACGCCGGACAGCAGCGCGATCGCCACCGCCACGACGATCATCGTGGCGAGTTCGTCGGTCCAGAAGCGCGCCGCCGCCGCCGGCAGCATCATGAGACCGACGGCCATCAGCGTGCCCAGCGCCTGGAAGCCGGTGACGAGATTGGCGACCACCAGCACGAGCAGCAGCGCCTGCACCGTGTCGGCGCGGCCGCCGACCGCCTTCAGGTAGCGCGTGTCGAAGCTGTCCACGACCAGCGGTCGGTAGATCGCCGCGAGCATCAGCAACGAGACGCAGGCGATCGACACGATCAGCATCAGCGACGCGTCGTCGACCGCGAGGATGGTGCCGAACAAAACGTGCATCAGGTCGACGCTGGTGCCGCGCATCGACAGCAGGAAGACGCCGAGCGCGAGCGCGATCAGATAGAACGCGGCGAAGCTCGCGTCCTCGCGCTGGCCGGTGTGTCGCGTGACCGCGTTGGCGAGCAGCGCGACGACCAGTGCCGCGACGAAGCCGCCGAGACTCATCGCCATGACCGAGAAGCCCGCGATCACGAAGCCGAGCGCGGCACCGGGCAGCAAAGCGTGAGCCATCGCGTCGCCCACCAGCGACATGCGGCGCAGCACGAGGAAGCAGCCGAGCGGCGCGCCGCCCGCGGCCAGTGCGGCGCTGGCGACCAGCGCACGCCGCATGAACGCGAACTCGACGAACGGCGCGAGCAGCGCCGATCCGCTGGTCAGTGGCGGGCTCACGACGGGCTCACGACGGGCTCACGACGGGCTCACGACGGACAGGCGGTCGCGGCCGCGTCGACGAACGCGCGGGCGATGCCCAAGTGGCCGGCGTCGAGCACGCGCGAGGTCGCACCCCACGCGATGCAGCGACGCGCGAGCAGCAGCGTGTCGGCGAAATGCGTGCGGATCTGTTCGACGTCGTGCAGCACGGCGACGATCGTCCTGCCCTCGCCGTGCAGCCGATGCAGGACGTCCATCAGCGCGCCGGTGGTCCCGATGTCGACCGCGTTGAACGGCTCGTCGAGCACCACGATGTCCGCGTCCTGGACGATGGCCCGCGCGAACAGCGCACGCTGGAACTGGCCGCTCGACAACGACGCGATGGAGCGCCTGGCGAGCACTGCGATGCCGAGCATCGCGAGGGCCGCTCGCACCGCGTCGCGGTCCGCGGTGCCGAGTGCGCGCAGCGCGCCGGTCCGCGCCCAGGTGCCGAGCGCGACCAGGTCGGCGACGGCGATCGGGAAGCGGCGGTCGATCTGCGACTGCTGCGGCAGGTAGGCGATACGGCTGTCCGTGCTCCGCACGACCGCGCCGGCCATCGGCGGCAGCAGCCCCGCCAGGGCTTCGAGCAACGTGGTCTTGCCGGCGCCGTTCGGGCCGTGGATCGCCGTCATGGAACCGGCGGCGAAGCAACCGTCGAGGCCGGCCACCGCCACGGCGCCGCGATGACCGAGCGTCAGCGAGCGAACGGCGATGGCGCCGCGCACGACCGGGTCGACCGTCATGCGAGAGCCCACAACACCGCCAGCCACAATGCGGCGCAGAGCGCCGTCGCCAGGGCCATGCGCAGGCAGACGTCGTGAAACAGCATCAGGTGCCGGCGGCGCAGAGAGCGCAGCGACCGTGCAGCGGCGGGTCGTGCCGCCGGACCTCGAAGCCGTTCCTCGCGAGGGGCCGCAGCGGACCGGGACCGGCCCGGACCGAAAACGCCTTTTCGCAACGCCCGCCGTGGAAGCGAGGGCGGTGGCGCTTCATGCGCCGCCGCACGGGGACCGATGCCGGCGATGCGCGGGACGACGGGACGGACACCCCCGAAGTGCCGTCGTCGGCGACCGCCGGCGAGTCGCTCTCATCGCGGCGCTGCACTGGTCACCCGCACATCAACGAATGGCATGCCGCCTCCGACGCGGTCGTCCGGACGGAAATGCCGGCCGGGTCGATGCCCGAATCATACGCTAACGCAAACGCAGTTGCATTAAGGCAGCGAGACGCGCGGTGCGCGAACGGAGCGTCGTGGCGAGACGAACTCGACGAGCCGCGTCAGGCGCCGCGCCGCAGGAAGCTCGACAGCAGGTCGTTCACCTCGACGACGCGTTCGTGATGCACCCAGTGCGTCGCGTCGGCGATGTGGCGGACGCGTCCGCGATCGCACAACGCGAGACTGTCCTCGGCCAGCGACGCGTCGAGCGCGCCGTCGCGGTCGCCCCACACGATCAGCGTCGGTGCCCGGATGCGCACCGGCGCCCGCCGCGGCAGGCCGGGCAGCGCGCGATACCAGTCGAGCATCGCGGTCAGGGCCCCGGGTCGCGACCAGGCGTCCCGGTAGGACGCCAGCTCGTCGACGCCGAAGGTGCCCGGCCGGCTCGACGACGTGAGCGCGCCGGCGAGCAGCGCGTAGTTCATCGCCGACAACATGCGTTCGGGCAGCCAGGGAAGCTGGAACAGCGCCACGTAGGTGCTCTTGACCAGCTGCGACGGACTCTTCAGCAGGTGCCTGGAGACGATGTCGAGGTTGGGGGCGTTGAGGATCGCGATTCGTTCGACCCGATCGGGATGGTCCGACGCCACCCGCCACGCGACGATGCCGCCCCAGTCGTGACCGACCAGCGAGAACGTGTCGTGGCCGATTGCCGCGGCGAGCGCCACCACATCGTCGGCGAGGACGTCGAGGCGGTACGACGCGGAGCCTGACGGCTTGTCCGAATCGCCGTAGCCCCGCTGGTCCGGCGCGACGACACGATAGCCGAGCGCGGCCAGCGGGCGCAGCTGGTGGCGCCACGCATACGAGAATTCGGGAAAGCCGTGGAGCAGCAACAGCAGCGGCCCGTCCGCCGGGCCCGCGGCCACCACATGGAAGCGCAGGCCGTTGGCCGTCAGGCTGAGCGTCGTCGGCGTCGGCGTCGGCGTCGGCGTCGTTTCGTGCGGCTCGCTCGCATCCACGGGCATCTCCGGTGAGGCCGGCGCGTCCGTGCGAGCCGGCCCGATGCAAGGTGCCGCGGTGACCGACGAGCGACCCTCGGCGCAGCGCGCAAACGCGCGCGGACGAAGCCGGACGTCCGTCGCCGTCCGTCGATCGCAATTTCGGACGATCCGGTTGAGTCGATGTCCGAATCGACGGGAAGGGCGATCGACGACGATGCGCTTTTCCCCGCTCCCACCCACCATGACCGGTCCCCACCCCGACGATCGCGCGACCCGGCTGCTCGCCGCCCGCAACCTCAAGATGGCGCGTTCCTCGCACGCCTACGTCCGCGGCAGCACCACGAAGTTCTACGAATGGCTGTCGACCGGCGTGGCCCTGCCCGAAGGGCCGCCGATCTGGATCTGCGGCGACTGCCACATGGGCAATCTCGGCCCGCTGGCCGACGCCAAGGGCCGGGTCGCCATCCAGGTCCGCGACCTCGACCAGACGGTGATCGGCAATCCGGCTCACGACCTGGTCCGGCTCGCGCTGTCGCTCGCGTCCGCGGCCCGCGGAGCCGACCTGCCCGGCCTCGTGACGGTGCGCATCCTGGAACAATTGATGATCGGCTACGAGGCGGCGTTGAAGGGCCGCTTCCTGGCCGGGTCGCCGGACCGCATCGAATCGAAGACGGTGCGCCGTCTCGTCGACGCGTCGCTGCGGCGGCGCTGGCGCCATCTCGCCGACGAACGCCTGCAGAGCATCGAGCCCGAACTGCCGCTCGGCAAGCGTTTCTGGGCGATCAGCGACACGGAGCGACAGGCGCTGCTGGCGATGTTCGAGGAACGCGAGCTGCACAAGCTGATCGGCGCGCTGCAGGGCGACGAGGACGCCGACGTCGAGGTCGTCGACGCGGCCTACTGGATGAAGGGCTGCAGCTCGCTCGGGCGCTTGCGCTACGCGGTGATGCTGCGCGTCGGACGGAAAGCCGACGCGTCGCTGTGCCTGGTCGACGTCAAGGAGGCCACGGCGGCCGCGGCGCCGCGCAGCGCCGACGCGGAGATGCCGCGCGACAACGCCGTACGGGTCGTGACGGGCGCCCGCGCACTGTCGCCCCATCTCGGCCAGCGGATGATGGCGTGCCGGCTGCTCGACAAGGGCGTCGTGCTGCGCGAGCTGATGCCGCAGGACATGAAGCTCGAGGTCGAGAACATGAGCGAGGGCGAGGCGCTGCTCCTGGCGCGCTACCTCGCCAACGTGCTCGGTCGGGCGCACGGCCGACAGCTCGACGCGCCGTCGCGCGTCGCCTGGAGCAAGGTGCTGAAGGGCGCCCGCTCGGCGACCGTCGACGCGCCGAGCTGGCTGTGGCGCAGCGTCGTCGAGCTGGTCTCGATTCACGAGGCTGCCTATCTCGAGCACTGCCGGCGGCACGCCGCGCTGCAGGCGGCGTGATCCGACGATGGCCGACGACGACGACAAGGTGCACGTCGCCGAGACCGGGACGGTCAAGGGCAAGGGCGTCTACGCCCTGCGCGACCTCGCGGCCGACGAACTCGTCGAGACCTGCACGGTGCTGCCGTATCGCATGTCGTTCGACAAGCTGAGTCGTGAGCTGCAGCACTGCGTCTTCAACTGGTCCGAGGACGACGAGGCCCTGCCGTTCCACGCGCACGCGCTCGGCTGCGGCAGCTACTACAACCACGCCAACCCGGCGAACCTGCGCTACGAGTCCGATCGCCCGCGGCTGGAGATGCGCTTCTACACGGTCGTCGACGTGACCGCCGGCACGGAATTGACCATCAACTACAACGCCGAGGACGGCGGGCCGACGTGGGACGACGACTACTGGTTCGACGAGATGAAGATCCGGCGGATCTGACGCTCGGACGCGCGCCGCGCGACTCAGCGGCGTTGCATCCCTCGCAGCGGCCGCGTGCGCGGCGGCACCGGGCCAACGGCGGCACCGAGACAACGGCGGCACCGAGACAACGGCGGCACCGAGCCAGCGGCGGCACTGAGCCAACGACGGCACAGAGCCAGCGGCGGCACCGAGCCAACGACGGCACCGAGTCAGCGGCGGCACCGAGCCAACGCAACCACCGAGCCAGCGGCACCACCGAGCCAACGACGGCACCGAGCCAGCGGCGGCACCGAGCCAACAACGGCACCGAGTCAGCGGCGGCACCGAGCCAACGGAACCACCGAGCCAGCGGCACCACCGAGCCAGCGGCACCACCGAACCAACGGCGCACGACCCCACGGCCGGATCATCGTCAGGCCGTCGAGGCTTCCGAAAGGTGCTCGACGGTGCGCGGCTCGAACACTCCGCGACGCGGACCGCCTCGATCGGGGTGCGACGCTGGCTCGTGGCCGCCGTCCCCGTCAGCGAGCGGGCCTCGACGATGGCGCCGCCCTTCATCGCGAAAGCGAGGATTTCGAGCGGGCGAGCGGGTCGCCGATCACGCCGACCAGGTCGCCGTAGCGACCGACCGCCAGCGTCCATGTCGTTCGCGCGTCCGAGCGCATCGGCGGCATCGACGGTCGCGGCCTGGATTGCGGACCGTGGTGAAGCCGGCCTCGAGCGTCTTCTCCGCGTTGGCCACGCCGACGGCGGCCAAGAGTCGTTGGTGAAGTCGAAGTTGCGGTAGCCGCTGTAGATGGACCGCAGCCGCGAGCTGGCCGAGAAGGGACGAGACGCGAGCGAAGCGCAGCCCGCTCGAAGAGCGTCGGCTTCAGGTCGGCGCTTGTCTCCGCCTTCGACCGGCGATCTCGCGAGCGGCGCGTCCGGCGCGATGTCGGACCGGACGTGCCTACGGCCGGCGATACTTCGCACCGAGCGTCGCGATCACCGCGTCGGCCTCGTAGACCAGCCCGTCCGTCTCCGGTCGCATCGGATAGCAGACGATCGTCAGGGTCGTCGACGGCACCGCGATCGTGGCGGCGAACAGCGTGAGAGCCGTTCCGGTCGCGGCGGCTCCGCCGCTCGTGAAGAACCCGTAGCCATGGCTCTGCGCGACTTCGGCGCTGCGCAGCAACGCGAGCTCGTCGGTTTCGCCTTGCTTTTGCGCGACGTTGCCCCGGTAGGTCACGCGAAAGACGGCGCGATCGACCTGGGTCTCGCTGTAGCCGCCGCGCGCGTCGGCGGCGTGATGGCTGGACGGCATCGCGCAGGCGGCGAGCCCGATGCAGGCGAGAGCGAGGCACGACTGTCGGACCATCATGAAGCGGCTCGGTGGACGGAATCGCCAACGATAGGCCGGCCGCGCGGAAGCGAATGGCTCAGCAACGTGGCGATTGCGTTGTTCTTCTCGCGATGCAGGTCGCCGACCGGGACGAAGCGCACGTCACGAGTCGCCTCGCGCCGCTTTCGCGCCGCTTTCGCGCCGCCATGCGAAGCCACTCGAAGGTGGCGTCTGCCGGTCTGCTGCGGCCGGCGGGCTCGGCCGTCGCGTCGGTCGCCAGCGGCAAGGCGCTCCCGGGTGCCTGGCCTGCACCTCGATTTCCTGCCGACTCCGCATTCGTCGCGGACGCGGTTCGCGCTCGCGCCA
>CAHJXF010000197.1 GCA_903644065.1 Betaproteobacteria bacterium | reverse complement strand
TCGAAGCGGCGGTCGTGGCCGCCGGCGGTTGCGCGGCGACGATGCGCTCCACTGCCGCGTGGCAGGCCCATCCGCAAGGCGTCGCGGTGGCGGGCGAGCCGCTGATCGGGGTCGCCGACCATCGTCTCGCCCGGCCGCACGAATGGCGTCCCGACCCGCTGCGTCCGCTGGCCGGCCTGAAGGTGCTCGACCTGACCCGCGTTCTGGCCGGCCCGATCGCGACCCGCTTCCTGGCCGGCTACGGCGCGGACGTCCTGCGCATCGACCCGCCCGCTTGGGACGAGCCCGGCGTGATTCCCGAGGTCACGATCGGCAAGCGTTGCGCGCGGCTCGACCTCGAACGTCGCGAGGACCGCGACACCTTCGAAGGTCTGCTCGCCGAAGCCGATGTCCTGGCGCACGGTTATCGACCCGGCGCGCTCGACGGCCTGGGCTACGACGCGACGACGCGACGCTCGCTGAACGACGCGCTGATCGACGTCTCGCTCGATGCCTACGGCTGGACCGGGCCGTGGGCCATGCGCCGCGGCTTCGACAGCCTGGTGCAGATGAGCAGCGGCATCGCCGCGGCCGGCATGGCGTGGCGGAACGCGGACCGGCCGACGCCGCTGCCGGTGCAGGCGCTCGATCACGCGACCGGCTACCTGATGGCCGCGGCCGCGGTGGCCGGCGTGACGCGGCGACGGGTCGACGGCGTCGCCTCGACGTCGCGGCTGTCGCTGGCGCGGACCGCGAAGCTGCTGGTCGACATCGGACCCGAGGACCACGATCGCGAGTGGACGGGGCAGACCGGGCACGACCTCGCGCCGGCCGTCGAGGAGACGTCGTGGGGACCGGCTCGACGCGTGCGACCGCCCGTCGCCATCGCCGGGGTGCCGATGACCTGGGCAGGCGGTGCGACGCGGCTCGGCTCGGCCGAGGCGCGCTGGTCGGATCGGTCGTGACGATCGTCCCGCACGCGTCGGACACGTCGCGAAGCGAGCTGATCTTCCTGCCCGAAGACGGCTCGCTGGTCGCCATCGACGGCGGCTTCGCGATGCGGACGCCGTCCAACCCCGGCTACTGGTGGGGCAACGCGTTGCGCTTCGATCGCCCGCCGGCAGCCGGCGACTTCGCCCGCTGGACGGCGCTGTTTCGCCGCTACGTGCAGGCGGTGCAGCCGGCCTCGCGGCACATGGCGTTCGGCTGGTCGGGCGACCGGGCCGGCGCGATCGAGCCGTTCGTCGCGGCGGGCTTCAGCTACTTCGAGACGATCGCGCTCGCCTTGCAGCGAAGCGATCCGGTCGCGGCGCCGTGGCCCGACCGCGAGGCGGTGCCGGCGCCGATCGGGCACGACGAATGGCCGGCGTTGCAGGCCTTGCTGATCGACACCCGCGACCCCTGGCACGACGAGGCCGGCTACACCGAGTTCATCGCGCGGCGCATCGATCACTGGCGCCTGCTGGAGTCGCGCGGCCAGGGTCGCTGGTTCGCGATCCGGCGATCGGGGGCGCCGGTCGCGGCGCTCGGCGTGTTCGCCGAGGCGGAACGCGGGCCCGACGGTCGCCGCATCGGCCGCTTCCAGCACGTCGCCACGCATCCGTCCGCACGACGTCGCGGTTTCGCCGGCGTGCTGGTCGCACACGCCTCGCGGCACGCGTTCGAGCGACTCGATGTCGACACGCTGCTGATCGTGGCCGACGAGAACGACGCGGCACGACGCGTCTACGAAGCATGCGGTTATCGCATCGCATCGAGGGATCGAGGACTCGAGCGCGCGAGCGCGGTCGGTGCCGACGATCCGGGCTGACGATCCGGGCTGACGATCCAGGTCGACGATCCGGGCCGACGAACGGACGAGATCCGGTCGGCCGGA
Organism: Betaproteobacteria bacterium; assembly: GCA_903644065.1. Lineage (GTDB taxonomy): Bacteria > Pseudomonadota > Gammaproteobacteria > Burkholderiales > Burkholderiaceae_D > CAHJXF01. Next base: position 4,764 of record CAHJXF010000197.1, on the reverse strand, counting down.
CCCGCTTTCCGGCCGCATGCGCCGGTCATGCGAAAATCTTCGGTCGCGTGTCGGTCGCCTCGTCCATGAAGCTCGCTCTCGTCCTCGTCGTCCTGCTGTTCGCCGCCAGCGGTGCCTTCGTGCATCTGCGCGGACGGGTACGCCACAGGGTCGGCCGGCAGGTGTTCGACCACTCGACCTTCACCGCGCCGATCAATCTGTTCATGTACGCGTTCTCGCGCGTGCCGACCACGCCTTACCTCGAGCCGTCGTCGTTCCCCGCCCTGAAGCAGCTGACCGACCACTGGCAGGTGATCCGCGACGAAGGCCTGGCGCTGATGCGGCTCGAGAAGATCCGCGCCGCCGAGTCGCACAACGACGCCGGTTTCAACTCGTTCTTCAAGACCGGCTGGAAGCGCTTCTACCTGAAGTGGTACGACGACGCGCACCCGTCGGCCGCGACGCTCTGTCCCGCCACCACCGCGCTGCTCGCGGACATCCCCGAGGTCAAGGCCGCGATGTTCGCCGAGCTGCCCGACGGTGCGAAGCTCGGCCGCCATCGCGATCCGTACGCGGGCTCGCTGCGCTTCCACCTCGGCCTCGCCACGCCCAACGACGACCGCTGCTTCATCGACGTCGACGGCCAGCGCTACAGCTGGCGCGACGGCCAGGGCGTGGTGTTCGACGAGACCTTCATCCACTACGCCGAGAACCGCAGCGGCGCGAACCGGCTGATCCTGTTCTGCGACATCGAGCGGCCGATGACGACGCGCTGGGCGCAATGGCTCAACCACTGGCTCGGCAAGAACGTGGTCGCGGCCGGCGCGTCGCCCAACGACGCCGGCGACAAGACCGGCTTCATCAACCGCGTCTTCATCGTGTCGCACGTCGCCGGCCAGTACCGCCGCCGCTTCAAGCGCTGGAACCCGACGATCTACCGCATCACGAAGGTCGTGCTGCTGGTCGGCATCGTCGCGGCGGTCGTGGTGTGGTGATCGCGCGTCGTTCGTTCGGCGGTTGACCTGGAGCGTCATGTACAGGTAATGTACATCGCCCTTCCAGCGGAGTTCTCGCCATGCCGACCGCCGTCGAACGGATCGTCGTGCAAGCCACTGCGGTCGAGAAGAAGTCGATCGCCGCCAAGGCCAAGCGCCTCGGCCTGCCGATCTCCGAATTGATGCGCCGCGGTGCGCACGCCTACCAGGCCGACGGCTCGGACGAGGAGCTCGGCGCCATGGCCGACGCCGCATCGGCCGCCGCACGGCGTGCGGGAGCGGCGATCGACGATGCGCTCGCGTTCGTCGAAGCGAGCAACCGGCGCATCGCGGCGCTCGAGGCACGCGTCGAGCCGGCGCACGAGGCCGCCTGATGGGCGTCGGTGAGCGCGTCTGGGGCGCGTTCACCGCGATCATCAAGCTCGAGGACAAGGTCACGCGGCAGGCCGACGCGATGCGCTCGCAGCAACAGAAGATCGAGGACCTGACCGGTCGCGTCATCCGCCTCGAGGCGCAGCTCGAACTGCTGGTGGGCGCCGCGCTGGTCAAGCAGATCCGTCGTCGCTGACAGCGAAGCGCATCGGGCCTCGAGGGCCGATGCGCCGCGATGTCGGCCGGCGGACCAACAGCAGGGCCGGGCCATCGCGACGGGCCCGCCGCGCGCCGGATCGGCGATCGGGTTCGCCGCGAGCCCGATCGGCGAGCGGGCTAGCGACCGCGGCCGCCGGTCGTTCAGACCAGCATGCCGCCCGACGCTTCGATGCGCTGGCCGGAGATCCAGCCGTTGGCCGGCGACAGAAGCGACGCGATGACGCCGCCGATGTCGTCGGGCAGGCCGACTCGGCCGAGCGGCGTCATCGACGCGATCATCTTCATGGCCTCGGGGTTGTCGCGGATCGCGCCGCCGCGGAAGTCGGTCGCGATCGCGCCCGGCGCGACGGTGTTGACCGCGATGCCGCGCGGGCCGAGCTCCTTGGCGAGGTAGCGGGTCAGCACCTCGACGCCGCCCTTCATGACCGCGTAGGCGGACGAGCCGGGGAAGCTGAAGCGCGCGAGTCCGCTCGAGACGTTGACGATGCGGCCGCCGTCGGCCAGCAGCGGCAGCAGCTTCTGCGTCAGGAAGAACACGCCTTTCAGGTGGACGTTCATCAGTTCGTCGAACTGCGCCTCGGTGGTGGTCTCGAAGTTCTCGTGCAGGCCGGCGCCGGCGTTGTTGACGAGGTGATCGAAGCGGTCGCGCTGCCAGTGGGTGGCGAGCGCGTCGCGCACCTGGCTCGCGAACGCCGGGAAACCGCCGCTCGCGCCGACGTCGAGTTGCAGCGCCACGGCGCGCCGACCCAGCGCCTCGATCGCCGCGACGACGGCGTCCGCCTCGGCGCGATTGTTGCGATAGGTGAGGAGGATGTCGCTGCCTTGTTCGGCGAGCTTCATCGCCGTGCTCCGGCCGATGCCGCGATTGCCGCCGGTGATCAGCGCGATGGGGGACTGGTTCATTGCTGGGCTCCTTCGAGCGGTGACGGATCGACCGTTCGGTCCGGGAGCGAGACTGTATTGATCTCGAACGATTCGATAAACTGCCGGCTCGCGATTTGACTATTCGCCCCTGATGAACAATCGATCGTTGCCGACATGAACCGCCTCGACGCCATGCTGACGTTCGTGCGCGTCGCCGAACTGTCGAGCTTCAGCCGCGCGGCCGACATGCTGCGAATTCCGAAGGCCAGCGCGTCGACCGCCGTCCAGCAGCTCGAGGGCGCGCTCGGCACCCGGCTGCTCCATCGCACCACGCGAAAGGTCCGCCTGACGCTCGACGGCGGCGCGTACTACGAACGCTGCAAGGACGTGCTCGCCGACCTCGACGAGCTGGAAACCATGTTCCAGCGCGGACCGCAGGCGCTGCGCGGCCGCTTGCGGGTCGACATGCCGAGCAGCGCGGCGCGCGACTTCGTCATTCCCCGGCTGCCCGAATTCCTGCACGCGCATCCGCAGGTCGAGCTGGAGTTGAGCAGCACCGACCGTCGGGTCGACCTGGTGCGCGAAGGCTTCGACTGCGTGCTGCGGGTCGGATCGCTCGCCGACAGCACGCTGGTCGCGCGGCCCCTCGGTGCCATCGCACTGATCAACTGCGCGAGTCCCGCCTATCTCGCGCGGCACGGCACGCCGCGCACGCTCGACGACCTGGCCGACCATGCGTTGATCCACTACACGCTGGCCCTCGGCACGAAGTCCGCGGGCTGGGAATACGTCAGCGGCGACGGCCCCGCTTACCGCGCGATGCCCGGCGCGCTGACCGTCAACAACGCCGACGCCTATCGCGCCGCCTGTCTCGCCGGCCTCGGGCTGATCCAGGCGCCGGCGGTCGGCTTGCGGGCGGCGATCGCCGCGGGGTCGCTGGTCGAGGTCATGCCGGATTGGCGTCCCGCGCCGATGACGGTCTCGATGGTGTACGCGCATCGCCGCCTGTCGAAGCGCGTGCTCGTCTTCATGGACTGGATCGACGAGATCATGAAGGACTACGTCGACGCAGACGAGGCGACGCATGGCCGGTGAACGCGACGACGGCGCGGACGTCGGCGCGGACGACGGCGCAGCACGGGTCGGCGGTGACGGGCGACGCGTGGCCGCCGATCGAGACGATCCCGACCATCCGCCGGACAGCGGTGCGGGACCCGGCGCGCGCGGTCCCGCCGCCCATCGTCGGCATGCCACCGTCGCCGACCTGGCGCACGCCGAGACGGTAATCGACGCGCGCTCGCCGGCCGAGTTCGCGCTCGACCACATCCCCGGCGCGATCAACTGCCCGGTGCTCGACGACGACGAGCGGCGCATCGTCGGCACGCTGTACAAGCAGCACGGCGCCTTCGAGGCGCGCCGGATCGGCGGCGGCTTGGTGGCCGCCAACCTGGCGCGGCATCTGGCCACCGCGTTCGCCGACCGACCGGCACGCTGGAAGCCGGTCGTCTACTGCTGGCGCGGTGGCCTCCGCAGCGGCTCGATGGTGCAGTGGCTGCGGCTGGTCGGCTGGGACGCGCGGCAACTGGGCGGCGGCTACAAGCAGTACCGCGGCCACGTCATCGCGACCATCGCGACGATCGCGCCGCGACTCGATCTCCGCGTGCTGTGCGGACCGACCGGCAGCGCCAAGACGCGCGTGCTGCAGGCGCTCGGCGCCGCCGGACAGCAGATCGTCGACCTCGAGGCCTGCGCGTCGCACAAGGGCTCGGTGCTGGGCGACCTGCCGGGCGTGCCGCAACCGTCGCAGAAGCGCTTCGAGACGCTGCTCGCCGCCGTGCTCGATGGGCTGGACCGCACGCGGCCGGTCTATGTCGAGGCCGAGAGCCGCAAGATCGGTCGGCTGGCCGTGCCGACGCCGTTGCTCGAGCGGATGCGCGCGAGTCCGTGCGTCGAGCTGGTCGCGCCGCTGCAGGCACGCGTCGACTACCTGCTGCGCGACTACGCGTATCTCGGCGACGATGCCGACGCGTTGATCGAGAAGCTCGCGTCGCTGCACGGGCTGCAGTCCAACGAAACGCTGGCGCGTTGGGCGGGCTGGGCCGAGCGGCATGCGCTCGAGCCGCTGTACCGCGAGCTGATGACCGAGCACTACGACCCGCTGTATGCACGGTCGCAGAACGGCAACTTCCTGCGCCTCGGCGACGCGCCGCGCGTCGAAGCGGCGCGCCTCGAGGTCGGCGACATGCCGGCCCTGGCCGAGCGCGTCGTCGCGGCGGGAGCGGATCGAGCCGCTGCGTCGCAAGGGTACGATGCGCCTCCGCGGCGCCTGAACGAT
>CAHJXF010000196.1 GCA_903644065.1 Betaproteobacteria bacterium | reverse complement strand
CCATGGATGTTGGCGTCGGACGGCATCGGCACGACGCGCAGCGTCGGCATCTTGGCGGGCAGGCCGGGGCGTTCGGTTTCGAGCGGGGCGGTCATCGGGGCTGATCGTCGGGTGGGCGGGGGCCTTCGGCGTCGCTTGCAAAAGCGCACGGCAGCGCAATTGTAGGAAGATCGTGCGGCGAGCGGCTCCTTTTGTTCGCGCTCCTCCCTCTCATCGCCCATGCGCTCGCACCCATCCGCCCCGACCCCCGACTTCGTCAAGCGCTCGCGTTCCGAATGGGGCGTGATCCGCACGCTCGTCCCCTACCTGCTCGAGTTCAAGGGCCGCGTCGTCCTCGCGCTCGCGTGCCTGATTGCGGCCAAGTTCGGCAACGTCGGCGTGCCGATCGTGCTGAAGCACATCGTCGACGCGCTGTCGATCAAGCCCACCTCGCCCGGCGCCGTGCTGGTTCTGCCGGTCTCGCTGCTGATCGCCTACGGCCTGCTGCGCCTGACGACCACCACCTTCACCGAGCTGCGCGAGCTGATCTTCGCCAAGGTGACGCAGCGCGCCGTGCGCAACGTCGCGCTCAAGGTCTTCGGTCACCTGCACGCGCTGTCGCTGCGCTTCCACCTCGAGCGCCAGACCGGCGGCATGACGCGCGACATCGAGCGCGGCAGCCGCGGCATCGCGTCGCTGGTCAGCTACACGCTGTACAGCATCCTGCCGACGCTGGTCGAGCTGAGCCTGGTGCTCGGCATCCTGGTCACGCGCTACGACAAGTGGTTCTCGATCATCACCGCGATCGCACTGGCGATCTACATCGGCTTCACGATCACCGTCACCGAGTGGCGCACGCACTTCCGTCGCACGATGAACGAGCTGGACTCGAGGGCCAACGTCAAGGCCATCGACTCGCTGCTCAACTACGAGACCGTCAAGTACTTCAACAACGAGGCCTTCGAGCAGCGTCGCTACGACGAGAGCATGCAGCGCTGGGAGAAGGCGGCCGTCAAGTCGCAGACCTCGCTGTCGATGCTCAACGTCGGGCAGTCCGCGCTGATCGCCGTCGCCGTCACGCTGATCATCTGGCGCGCGACCGTCGGCGTGATCGACGGCTCGATGTCGCTCGGCGACCTGGTGCTGGTCAACGCGTTCATGATCCAGCTCTACATCCCGCTCAACTTCCTCGGCGTGATCTATCGCGAGATCAAGCAGAGCCTGGCCGACGTGGACCGCATGTTCACGCTGCTCGACCAGAACCGCGAGGTGGCCGACGCGCCCGATGCGCCGCCGCTGATGCTGGGCGGGTCGCTGCCGGCCGAAGCACTGTCGACGGTGCACCGCCCGGTGCCGGCACCGGCCGTGCGCTTCGAGCACGTCGACTTCGGCTACGACGCGAAGCGGCAGATCCTGTTCGACGTCGACTTCGAGATCGGCGCGGGACAGACCGTGGCCGTGGTCGGACCGAGCGGCTCCGGCAAGTCGACGCTGGCGCGTCTGTTGTTCCGCTTCTACGACGTGGGCGGCGGCGCCATCACGATCGCCGGCCAGGACATCCGTTCCGTGACGCAGACGTCGCTGCGCGCCGCGATCGGCATCGTGCCGCAGGACACCGTGCTGTTCAACGACTCGATCGGCTACAACATCGGCTACGGGCGCGCCGGCGGGATCGACGCCACGGCGTCGGGCGAGATCGAGGCGGCCGCCAAGGCGGCGTACATCCACGACTTCGTCCGTTCGCTGCCCGACGGCTACGACACCACGGTCGGCGAGCGCGGCCTGAAGCTGTCGGGCGGCGAGAAGCAGCGCGTCGCGATCGCCCGCACGCTGCTCAAGAATCCGGCCGTCCTGATCTTCGACGAGGCCACGTCGGCGCTCGACTCGAAGGCCGAGCTCGCCATCCAGTCCGAGTTGCGCGCCATCGCGGCCGACCATACCGCGCTCGTCATCGCGCACCGGCTCTCCACCATCGTCGACGCCGACCAGATCCTGGTGCTCGAAGCGGGACTCATCGTGGAACGCGGCACGCATCGCGAGCTGGTCGCGCGCGACGGCGTCTACGCGAAGATGTGGGCGCGGCAGCAGGCGGATCAGCGCGGCGCGGGACAGGAAGGCGCAGCGGTCCGCGAGGCCCTGAAGGCCTCCGGCGTCTCGCTCGAAGCCACGGCGACGGCCACGGCGACGATCGACTGAGCGGTCGCCGCGATTCCACCGCCCGTTCGTCGGCGCGGGCTCGCGAGCGCATCCCGTCCCGCATCGTGGTCGGCGAGGGTGATACGCACGGATCGACGCCGCATGCGACGCAGCCGACCCCGAGCGTCTTCCACGATCGCACCGAGCGGCTTCGTCGAAGCGCTCACCGCGACGGAGCGAAGCAGCCGTCGCAGCCGACTCGGCCTTCGTTGGCGAGCCGCCTTGCGATACGCGGCGACGCCGTCTGCGCCATTGGCCGCGACGGTCTCGCATCCGACTGGCGCGCTTCGTGCGTGCAAATCCGTGTAGCAAGGAAAGACCCTTTTGCTACACTGCCGCGTCACCCCCGACCGGCCTTTCCACAGGAGTGTTTCCAATGAATTCGCCTCGCATCGCCCTTTGCCTCGCCGGCCTGGGCTTCATCGCCGCCGGCGCCGCCGCACAGGCACAGGCCCTCGACGGGACCTTGAAGAAGGTCAAGGACAGCGGCACGATCACGCTGGGCATCCGCGAATCGTCGTCGCCGTTCTCGTTCCTCGACGACGAGCAGAAGCCGGTGGGCTACTCGATCGACCTGTGCCTGAAGATCGTCGACGCGGTGAAGGCCGACCTCAAGATGCCCAACCTCAATGTCGTGCTGCAGCCGGTCACGTCGGCCACGCGCATCCCGCTGATGGCCAACGGCACCATCGACCTCGAGTGCGGCTCCACCACCAACAACGTCGAGCGCCAGCAGCAGGTGTCGTTCGTCGACACCACGTTCGTGACCGCCAACCGCTTCGTGTCCAAGAAGTCGGCGGGCCTCAACAAGCTCGAGGACCTGAAGGGCAAGACGCTGGTGTCCACGTCGGGCACGTCGAACCTGAAGGAAGTCACCGAAATCAACGGCGCGAAGAGCCTGGGCATCAACATCGTGCCGGCGGCCGAGCACCCGGCCGCTTTCGCGATGGTCGAGACCGACCGCGCTTCGGCCTTCGCGATGGACGACATCCTGCTGTACGGTTTCGTGGCCAATGCCAAGACGCCGGCCAACTACGTCATCAGCCCCGAGGCGATCTCGATCCAGCCGTACGGGATCATGCTGCGCAAGGGCGACGCGGCGTTCAAGAAGGTGGCCGACGGTGCCGTCGTCGCGGTGTTCAAGAGCGGCGAGATCAATCGCATCTACGCGAAGTGGTTCCTGTCGCCGATCCCGCCCAAGAACATCAACCTCAACGTGCCGATGAGCGAGGCGTTGAAGAAGATCATCGCCAGCCCGACCGACTCCGGCGACCCGATCGCCTACAAGTGATCGACGCGCGGCGCGTACCGATGGCGCCGCGATGAGGCCGCATCGACGAACGGGGGCTTGCCCCCGTTTCTTTTGCCCGCGTACGTGGCGCAAGAATTGCTGATACCGCAGGCCACGGCACAGGCGACACAACGGGAAACGCATGAACTACAACTGGGACTGGAAGATCTTCTTCCAGCTGTCGCCCGACGGCCAGGGCACCTACCTGCAGACGCTGCTGTACGGGCTGGGCTGGACCGTCGTCACGGCGCTCGTCGCGTGGGTGATGGCGCTCTTCCTTGGTGCGGTGGTCGGAACGATCCGCACGATGCCGTCCCGCTTCTGGGTCACGATCGCCAACGGCTACGTCGAACTGTTCCGCAACATTCCGCTGCTGGTCCAGATGTTCCTCTGGTACTTCGTGTTTCCCGACGTGCTGCCCGACCGGCTCGGCACGGCGCTGAAGCAGATGCCGAACGCGCCGTTCGTCACGGCCGTTATCTGCCTCGGTTTCTTTACTTCGTCGCGCGTGGCCGAGCAGGTGAAGGCCGGCATCGGCTCGCTGCCGCGCGGCCAGCGCATGGCCGGCACCGCGCTCGGACTGACGCTGCCGCAGGCCTACCGCTACGTGCTGCTGCCGCAGGCGTTCCGCATCATCATCCCGCCGCTCACCAGCGAGTTCCTCAACATCATCAAGAACAGCGCGGTGGCGCTGACCATCGGCCTGCTGGAGCTGACTGCGCGGGCCCGGTCGATGCAGGAATTCTCGTTCCACGTCTTCGAGGCCTTCTCCGCGGCCACGATCATCTACATCCTGGTCAACGTCGTCGTCGTCAACCTGATGCGCGTCATCGAGCACCGCGTGCGGGTGCCGGGCCTGATCGCGATGGGCACGGGCGGGGGCCATTGATGGCGGGGTACTGAATGGAAGCCTTCGACTTCGACGTCATCCAGCGCTCGTGGAAGTACCTGTTCTTCACCGGCATGACGTTCACGCTGCAGCTCACGGGGCTCGCGATGGTGGGCGGCATCGTGTTCGGCACGTTGCTCGCGATGGCGCGGCTTTCGAGCATCAAGCTGCTCAACGTGATCGCGGGCGGCTACGTCAACCTGATCCGCTCGATCCCGCTGGTGCTGGTGATCTTCTGGTTCTACTTCCTGGTGCCGTACATCGGCGCCTGGATCATCGGCGCCGACACGCCGGTGCGCGTCGGCGCGTTCGCGTCGTCGCTGATCACGTTCGTGCTGTTCGAGGCCGCCTACTACTGCGAGATCATGCGGGCCGGCATCCAGTCGGTGCCGCGCGGCCAGGTGTGGTCGGGCTACGCGCTCGGCATGAACTACTGGCAGACGATGGGCAACGTGGTGCTGCCGCAGGCGTTCCGCAACATGATCCCGGTGCTGCTGACGCAGACCATCGTGCTGTTCCAGGACGTGTCGCTGGTGTACGTGCTGTCGATCACCGACTTCGTCGGCGCGGCCAGCAAGATCGCCCAGCGCGACGGCCGGCTGACCGAGATGTACACCTTCGTTGCGCTGGTCTACTTCGTGATCTGCCTGTCGCTGTCGTACCTGGTGCGGTACCTGAACAAGCGCGTCGCGATCATTTGGTGACCGATCGTGCGGCCTCGGCGCAGGCCGGGCGCCGATGACGCGTTCAGAAATGAGGTCCCGGCCTTCGCCGGGATGACATGGTCGGGTTCCGGCCTTGCCGGAACAAAGGGGTTCACATGGCGATGATCGAGATCAACAACATCAGCAAGTGGTACGGCACTTTCCAGGTGCTGACGGACTGCACCACCAAGGTCGACAAGGGCGAGGTCGTCGTCGTGTGCGGGCCGTCGGGTTCGGGCAAGTCCACGCTGATCAAGACCGTCAACGGGCTCGAGCCGTTCCAGAAGGGCGAGATCACGGTGGACGGCGCGTCGGTCGGCGACCGCAAGACCAACCTGTCGCGCCTGCGCTCGCGGATCGGCATGGTGTTCCAGAACTTCGAGCTGTTCCCGCACCTGTCGATCGTCGACAACCTCACCATCGGCCAGACCAAGGTGCTGGGCCGGAAGACCGAGGCCGCCCGCGAGAAGGGGCTCAAGTACCTCGACCGCGTCGGCCTGATCGCGCAGAAGGACAAGTATCCGGGCCAGCTGTCGGGCGGCCAGCAGCAGCGCGTCGCGATCGCCCGCGCGCTGTCGATGGACCCGATCGCGATGCTGTTCGACGAGCCGACTTCGGCGCTCGACCCCGAGATGATCAACGAGGTGCTCGACGTGATGGTGTCGCTGGCCAGGGAGGGCATGACGATGATGGTCGTCACGCACGAGATGGGCTTCGCCCGCAAGGTCGCCAACCGCATCGTGTTCATGGACAAGGGCGTGATCGTCGAGGACTGCTCGAAGGACGACTTCTTCGGCTCGCCGCGCAGCGACCGGGCGCAACTGTTCCTGTCGAAGATCCTGGCGCATTGATTCGATTGCGCTACGGCGCGCGCCGAGCGGTGCGTGCCCTGCTCGCCGTCGTGACCTCGACCGCCGTCGATGCAGGCCGGAGGCTCGACCTACGGCTCGACCTACGGCTCGATCGCGGGCGACCCGTCGGCCGACGTCGGCCGACGATCGAGCAAGCTTTCGCCGGTCGATGGGCGATAGACTTTCGCATCGCCCCAGCCACGGAGGTTCCATGCACGTCCCGACATCGCTTCGTTCCATCGCGCTCGCCGTCGCCGCGCTCGCGCCCTTCGCCGCGCACGCCTACGACCGGGCCGCCGTCCAGCACGAGATCGACGAGATGAACCAGTCGCTGCCGGCGATGGTCTCGCCGGTGTTGCGCGAGGAGCCGATCCGCTTCGCCGGCGGCTCGTTGATCTACAGCTTCACGCGGGTCGGTCCGGCGAGCGGCGACACCGCGCGCGACCTCAACGTCACGGCGCGCGGCTACCTGCTGCAGCAACTGTGCAGCGACACGGACACGCGCCAGATGATGCGCGAGGGCCTCACGTTCTCGTTCACGTACAACGATGCCGCGGTCGACGCGGCCCGGCCGTCGAGACCCGGCACGCAGGTCGTCGAGAAGGACTGCGCAGGCATCGCCTCGCGCTGACCGCTTCCGGTCGGGTCCGGTCGTCGCGGGCGACCGATCGTCGTCCCGTCTTCGGCGCGAACGCAGCGCGCTCGCCGGCCGCAGCGGC
>CAHJXF010000195.1 GCA_903644065.1 Betaproteobacteria bacterium | reverse complement strand
TTCGGGTGCGCCGGGTGCTCCGGGTGCTCCGGGTGCTCCGGGGGCCGCTGCGGGCGGACAGCCGCCGGCGGCCGGCGGTGCCGCCGCTTCGAAGACCGACGCCAAGCAGTGACGTCGCTTCTGTCGTCGCTTCTGTCCACGATCGCGTTCGCGATCTCTCGCGCCCCGTCGCGCGCCGCGTCAGCGGCCGTCGGGCGCCAGCACCTCACCGGCGGGTAGACCATGTCGAAGTTCTTCATCCTGCGGCCGATCTTCGCCAGCGTCATCGCGATCATCCTCGTCCTGGCCGGACTGGTGGCGCTGAAAACGCTGCCGATCGCGCAGTATCCCGAGATCGCCCCGCCCACCGTGACGATCACCGCGACGTATCCGGGCGCGAGTTCCGAGACGCTGTCCAAGACGGTCGCCGCGCCGATCGAGGAACAGTTGTCGGGCATCGACAACCTGCTGTACTTCAGCTCGACCTCGAACAGCGCCAACGGCCAGGTGACCATCACCGTCACGTTCGAGATCGGCTCCGACGGCGACAAGGCCCAGACGGACGTCAACAACCGCGTGCAGATCGCCAATTCGCGCCTGCCGACCGAGGTGCAGCGGCAAGGGGTGACGGTCCTCAAGAAATCGAACGACATCCTGTTCGTGGCGACGCTGCAGTCCGACTCGGACGACAAGCCGATCGACATCCTGAAGGTGTCGAACTTCGTCACCATCAACCTGCTCGACGAGCTTAAGCGCGTCAAGGGCGTGTCCGACGCGCTGAACGTGACGGCGCGCGACTACTCGATGCGCATCTGGCTCAACGTCGAGAAGATGGCGCAGCTCGGCGTGACCCCGGCCGACGTGCAGGCCGCCGTGTCGGCGCAGAACAACCAGTACGCGGCCGGGCGCATCGGCGCCGAGCCGTCGCCGAAGGACCAGACGCTGACCTACACGGTCACCACCAAGGGGCGCCTGCTCGAGGCGAGCGAGTTCGGCGACATCGTGCTGCGCTCGGGCGGCCCGACCGGCGCGTTGCGCGTCAAGGACATCGCCCGGGTCGAGCTCGGCGCGCAGAGCTATGACGCGTCGAGTTTCGTGCGCGAGCGGCCCGGCGTGCCGGTGCTGATCTTCCTGCAGAGCGGCGCCAACGCGCTCGACGTGCAGAAGGCCGCGATCGAGCGACTCGACTCGCTGAAGTCGAGCTTCCCGGAAGGCGTGACCTACACGATCCCGTTCGACACCACGACCTTCGTGCGGGCGTCGATCACCGAGGTGGTCCACACCTTCGCCGAAGCCGCGGTGCTGGTCGTGCTGGTGGTGTTCGTGTTCCTGCAGACCTGGCGCGCCACGCTGATCCCCGCGGTCGCCGTGCCGGTCTCGCTGATCGGCACGTTCGCGGGCCTGTACCTGTTCGGCTTCACGATCAACACGCTGACGCTGTTCGCGATGGTGCTGGCGATCGGCATCGTGGTGGACGACGCGATCGTGGTGCTCGAGAACGTCGAGCGCCTGATGCGCGAGGAGAAGCTGACCCCGCTCGCCGCCGCCATCGAGGCGATGCGCGAGGTGCAGGGCGCGGTGGTCGCCATCATCCTGGTGTTGTGCGCCGTGTTCATCCCGGTCGCGTTCCTGGGCGGCATCGCGGGCCAGCTCTACAAGCAGTTCGCGGTCACGGTCGCGATCTCGGTGGTGCTGTCGGGCATCGTCGCGCTGACGCTGACGCCGGCGCTGTGCGCCATCCTGCTGAAAGAGGGCGAGGAGGAGCCGCCCAAGTATTTTCGCTGGTTCAACACGGGCTTCGAGAAGATCACGGGCGGCTATCTGCACTTCGTCGAGCGCGGGCTCCGGCACCGCGCGATCACGCTGTCGATCTTCGTGTTGATCGTCGCGTTGGTGGTGTTCCTGTTCTGGCGCGTGCCGGGCAGCTTCGTGCCGGCCGAGGACCAGGGCTACATCGTTTCGTCGGTGCAGTTGCCCGACGGGGCCAGCCTCAGGCGCACCGAGCGCACGACGGCCCAGTTGCGCGCCCTGGTCGGCCAGAACGAGGCGATCGAGGACATCCTGACCATCAATGGATTCGACTTCATCGCCGGCGGCAACAAGACCAACGCCGCGACGCTGTTCTTCCCGCTCAAGGACTACTCGAAGCGGAAGACCACCGCGCAGCAGCTGGTCGGCGTGCTGTTCGGCGCCAACGGCCGGATCGGCGACGGCCTGATCCTGGCCTTCAACCCGCCCGCCATCCGCGGCCTCGGCGCGGCCGGCGGCTACGAGGTCTACGTGCAGGACCGCACCAGCATGGCCAGCCCGGCCGCGCTGCAGAAGGTCATGACGGACTTCATCGCGGCGCTGCAGAAGGACCCGCGACTCGGCGCGCAGAACACGTTCTTCCGGCCCACGGTGCCGCAGTTGCAGGTCGATCTCGACCGGGAGAAGGCGCTCGCGCTCGGCGTCTCGGTCACCGACGCGTACACGGCGCTGCAGGCCACGATGGGTTCCCTGTACGTCAACGACTTCAACGTGTCGGGGCGCACGTTCCGCGTCAACATCCAGGCCGACGCGCCGTTCCGCAGCAAGCCCGAGGACCTCGGCAACGTCTACGTCCGCAGCAGCACCGCGGGCGCGCAGGCCGCGGCCGGCCAGAGTCAGGTCGGCATCACCAGCAACATGATTCCGCTGAAAGCGATCATCTCGGTCAAGACCGTGATCGGCGCCGAACAGCTCGAGCGCTACAACGGCTTTCTCGCGGCCAAGATCTTCGGCGGCGGCAAGCCGGGAGTCGCGTCGGGCGATGCGATCAAGGCGGTCGAGGAGGTGGCGGCCAAGTCGTTGCCGCAGGGCTACCAGATCGAGTGGACCGCGCAGGCCTATCAGGAGAAGCGCACCGGCAACGCGTCGATCTTCGCCTTCGGTCTCGCGATCATCATGGTCTACCTGATCCTCGCCGCGCTGTACGAACGCTGGGGCCTGCCGGCCGCCGTGCTGCTGGCCGTGCCGTTCGCGCTGTCGGGGGCGCTCGGCTTCGTGTTCCTGCGCGGCATGGACAACGACATCTACTTCCAGATCGGACTCGTGGTGCTGATCGGCCTGGCGGCGAAGAACGCGATCCTGATCGTGGAATTCGCGGAGCAGGCGCTGCTCGAAGGGCAGTCGCGCATCGAGGCCGCGATGACCGCCGCCCGGCTGCGCTTCCGTCCGATCGTGATGACGTCGCTGGCCTTCGTGCTCGGCGTGTTCCCGCTCGTGATCGCGACCGGCGCGGGCGCCGGCTCGCGACAGTCGATGGGCACCGGCGTGTTCGGCGGCATGATCCTCGCGACGTTCATCGCGCCGATCTTCATCCCGCTGTTCTTCTCGGTGCTGGCGCGGCAGCCGACGCGAAAGGAAGTGGAGATCGCCGTGGCCGAGAAGAACGCCGCCCAGAAGGCGATGCATGCGAGCGACCAGGCGAGCGACGAGAACGTGGCCGGCGCCGATGCCGGCAGGAAGACGGGAGAGCAACATGCGTGACCACGATCGCAGTGCCGGCACCGAGCCGTCGCCCCGCCGGTCGCTCGCGTCCTGCCTCGTCCTCGGGCTCGGACTGGGCCTCGCCGGATGCGCCGTGGGCCCCGACTACCTGCGTCCCGGCACCGCGTTGCCCAGCGGGTACGCCCCGGTCGCTCCGGCCGACGATCGCGTCGCGCCCGAGCCCATCGCGACCGACTGGTGGAAGCTGTACAACGACCCGCAGCTGAACGATCTGGTCGAGGCGGCGTTGACCAACAACCCCAACATCCGCCTCGCGCTGGCGCGCGTCGACGAGGCCCGGGCGGCACTGCGCGAGACCAACGCGGCGTTCTTTCCCGAGATCGACCTGTCGGGGCTCGGGACCCGGGCGCGGAGCGGCGTCGCCGGCGGGTCGAGCGGCAACAGCGCCACCAGCACCGCCATCAGCCCCACGTCGACCAGCCCGACCACGACGCCCACCAGCAGCACGTCGCTCGTATCGTCCGGCGGGGTGACCTACAACAAGCTGTTCCGCCTGGATGCCGGCGTGTCGTACGAGCTCGACCTGTGGGGACGCCTGCGCCGGCTGTCCGAATCGGCGCAGGCCACGCTGTTGGCGACCACCTACGCGCGCGACGTGACCTCGCTGGCGCTCGCGTCGACGACCGCGCAGGCCTACTTCACGCTGCGCTCGCTCGATGCGCAGATCTCGGTCACGGAGAACACGTTGAAGGCGGTCGGCGAGTCGCTCGACATCGCCAAGCGGCGGCTCGACGCCGGTTATTCGTCGGCGCTCGACTACGCGCAGGCGGAGACGCTGCGGGCGCAGACCCAGGTCAACCTGCGCGACCTGCGCCGGCAACGCGCGGTGCAGGAGCATCAGCTCGGCAACCTGACCAGCGATCTCGCGTTGCGCATCGCCCCGGGTCGCCTCGACATGCTGCCGGTTCCCGCCACGCCGCCGCCCGGCCTGCCGTCGACGCTGCTGGAGCGTCGTCCCGACGTGCGACGCGACGAGCAGACGCTGATGTCGGCCAATGCGGAGATCGGCGTGGCCAAGGCCGAGCTGTTTCCCACGTTCGGCCTGACCGGCGCCTACGGCGGCCAGAGCTTCGACCTGTCCGACCTGTTGAAGGCGCCGTTCCGCTTCTGGAACATCGGCCTCGGCATCACCGGCCCGATCTTCGCCGGCGGCAAGTACGTCGCCCGACTCGACGAAGCGAAGGCTCGCGGCAGCCAGCAGGTCGCGAGCTACCAGACGACGGTCGAGGAAGCGTTCCGCGAAGTCGCCGACGCGCTGACCAACGTCTCGGAGACCGGCGCGGCCGAAGCGGAGGTCCAGGTCTCCGTCGACGCGGCGCGCCGCACGTTGCGGCTGTCGCGCCTGCGCTACGACTCCGGTTACGCGGGTTATCTCGACGTGCTCGATGCGACGCGCACGGCCAACAGCGCCGAACTGACGCTGGTGCAGAACCGCGCCGCACGACTCAATTTCAGCGTCGACCTGATCAAGGCGCTCGGCGGGGGATGGTCGGAGACCGCGGCCGCGACGCTGCCGGCGGGGCCGACCGCGCCGTCGGGCGGCACCCCCGCCTCGGCGCGCTGAGCGCCCGGAAGCGACATCGGATCGGGCTCTCGACATGATCGCCTGTCACGACTGCGACGCGTTGCAGGAGGAGCCGCGGCGGACGCCGCGCGGCGCGAGCGTGCAGTGCTGGCGCTGCGGCGCCGTCCTCATCCACCAGGCGCGCAAAGGCAACGAGTACGTCTTCGCGCTGACGGTCACCGCGATCGTCCTGTTCCTGATCGGCAACGCGTTTCCGCTGGTGTCGCTCGAGGCCGGCGGCAACGGCGTCACCACGACGTTGTTCGGGGCGATCATCCATCTCTGGGGCCAGGACATGCAGCTGATCGCGACGCTGGTCTTCGTCACGACCCTGCTCGCGCCGGCCTTCGACCTGTCCGCGATGCTGTACCTCACGCTGGGCATGCTGCGCATGGATCGCGGTCGCGCGGCGCGGCTGCCGCCCGGTTCCGCGCGGGTGTTGCGGGCGGTCCAGGCCGTGAGGCCGTGGGGCATGCTCGAGGTCTTCATGCTCGGCTCGCTCGTGTCGATCGTGAAGCTCGGCCAGCTGGCGGCGGTCGTCGTGGGTCCTGCGCTGGTCTCGATCGGCACCCTGACGCTGGTGCTGGCCGCGGCCAATTCGGCCTTCAATCCGCGCGACGTGTGGTCGCGCCTGCCGATCGGCCAGGAAGACGCCGCACCCGTCGACGGAGGACGGAGCGAAGGAGTCGGGGCATGAAGCTCGCGGCCATCGGTGCCGCGTTCCGTTCCGAGACCGGCCTCGCCCGGCCGGTCGCGAACGACGAGGACGACGCGGAATGGTCGGCGGCCGCCCACGAGGCCCGTCGTCGCTACGGCGCCGTCACCGCCCGCAGCGCCGGCCTGTACGCCTGTCCTTCGTGCGGGCTGCTGAGCGCCCGCCCCGCGATCGATGCGGCGGCGTTCGACGAAGGGACGAGCCGACCGGTCGAACGCGATGCGTCCGTGCAGTCCACATGCGGTCGCTGCGGCGAAGAACTGCATGCCCGAAAGCCCGGCAGCATCGCAAAGACCTGGTCGTACATCGTCTCCGCCTTCATCCTGTACATTCCCGCGAATCTTTTTCCGATCACCGACACGCGCACCCTGTTCGATGACCAGACCGACACGATCTTCTCGGGCGTCTATCACCTGTGGCAGGCGGGTTCGTGGCCCCTCGCGCTGCTGGTGTTCTTCGCCAGCATCACGGTGCCGCTGGCCAAGCTGATCGTGCTGACGGGTCTCGTGGTGTCGGTCCAGAGAGGCACGTTGCGGAAACCCGCGCAGCGGACGCGGCTGTACCGCATCGTCGACTTCATCGGACGCTGGTCGATGCTCGACATCTTCGCGGTCGCCATCCTGACCGCGCTGGTCCAGCTGAAGAGCCTGGCCGAGGTCACGGCGGGCCCCGGCGTGATCGCCTTCGGTGCCGTGTGCGTGCTGACCATCCTCGCGTCGCACTCGTTCGATCCCCGGCTGATCTGGGACGCCATCGACCGGTCCGACGCGGATCCGGACCAGGAAGATGACTGAGCCCGGACCGCCCGCGGTGGCGCCCGGCGCGACCCCCGAGCCGAACGCGCCGAACGCGCCGAACGCGCCGAACGCGCCGAACGCGCCGA
>CAHJXF010000194.1 GCA_903644065.1 Betaproteobacteria bacterium | reverse complement strand
CGTCGCTCGCGTTCGTCGACATCCCCGCCGGTGGTCGCGTGGTCTCCTACCGGGAAGGCGCGACGGCCGCGGTCAGCGTGGTCGCCGACGCCGACGACGTCCTGCGCCTGCGCATCGACAACCGGGCGCAGGAAGGCAGCAGCGCGACCGGTCTCGTCGACGGTCGCCAGGCGTTGCTGCCGCTGCTGCTGCATGCGGCGCCGCATCGTGCACTGTTCCTCGGCCTCGGCACCGGCATCACGGCAGCGACGGCCGCCGTGGACCCCGGCCTCGAGGTCGATGCCGTCGAACTGCTGCCCGAAGTGATCGACGCGTCGCATCGCTTCCTGCCGGCCGCGAGTCCGCGCTTGCGCGTCGTGCAGGCCGACGCGCGTCGTTACGTGCGATCGACCACCAGGCGCTACGACGTGGTCGTGGCCGACAACTTCCATCCCGCCCGGGCCGGCGCCGCGTCGTTGTATACGGTCGAGCACTTCGCGGCGGTGCGCGACACGCTGCGGGCCGACGGCCTGTTCTGCCAGTGGCTGCCGCTGCACCAGCTCGACCTGGCGACCCTGCGCAGCATCGTGCGCTCGTTCATGACGATCTATCCGGACGGTCATGCGCTGCTGGCGAGCAACAGCCTCGGCACGCCGGTGATCGGTCTCGTGGGCACCCCGGCCCGCCGCCGATACGACGCGATGGCCGTCCACGACCGCCTGTCGCACGCGTCGCCCCGGCCGGACGCGTTCGGCATCGAGGACGAGTACGCGCTGCTCGGCAGCTTCGTCGCGGGGCCGCGCGCGCTGTCGGCATTCGCTCAGGCAGCGCCGCTCAACACCGATGATCACCCGGTGGTCGCGTACCTCGCGCCGCGCATCACCTACGCGCCGGCGTCGCAGCCGCACGAGCGTCTGCTCGACGTCCTGAACGCCTGGTCGCTCGCGCCGACCGATCTGCTCGCAGCGTCGACGTCCGCCGTCGCCGACCGGCTGCGTGCCTACGGGGCGGCTCGCCTGCCGTATCTCGAGACGGGCACGCGAACGCGGCCCTCGCCGGACGTCGAGACGATGCTGGCGCAAGTCCAGCAGCCGTTGCTGGCGGTCTTGCGCATCAGTCCCGACTTCCGGCCGGCCTACGACCCGTTGCTCAGGATGGGCGAAGCACTGGCCCGCGTCGACGCCGTCGCCGCCCGCGCGCTGTTCGCCGAACTGGCGCGGGTCCAACCGGAAAGGCGCGAGGCTTTCGAGGCGTTGCGAGGCTTGTCGACCGTGCGACCCTGACGGCGGGCTCGTCGCATGGCCCGCCCACAGTCGGGCCGTCGAGAGCGGTGCCACGGCGTGGCATGGCACGAGGGAGCGGGCGTCGGCTGCTGCCTCGAGCGGCGAGCGGCGATCGACCAGTGGCGGG
The DNA here is from genome assembly GCA_903644065.1 of Betaproteobacteria bacterium. Lineage (GTDB taxonomy): Bacteria > Pseudomonadota > Gammaproteobacteria > Burkholderiales > Burkholderiaceae_D > CAHJXF01. The sequence continues at coordinate 5,303 of CAHJXF010000194.1, read as the reverse complement.
CGGCGGGCGGCGAAACCACGGACTCCTGCGAGCCCGTGTATGAAGAAACCGACATTCGTCATAATATTCGTCCGGACGGGAATCCGACTGTGACGTCGCGCACGTATAGGCAGTACGAACCATGGCGATCGCGACGATCGTCGCCCGGGAGGGGCACGCGATGAGGAAGTCGAAATCGTCGGAGGCTTTTCCGGCGCGGCGCGGATCCGCGGGCGGCCGATCCGTGCGAGCGAGGGGGAACCGGCTCTGCCGGGCTGCGCTCGCCCTGCTCATCCTGCCGGTCGCCTCGGCGCTGCACGCCGAAGAAGTCGAAGCGCTGCCCGCGGTGCAGGTCACCGGCAACTACGACAACGGGGTCGGCACGTCGGACGCGGCGAGCCAGGGGTCGGTGACGGCCAGGCTGATCGAGAACCGGCCCGTCCTGCGGACCGGCGAGATCCTCGAGTTCGTGCCGGGCCTGATCGTGTCGCAGCACAGCGGCGACGGCAAGGCGAACCAGTACTACCTGCGCGGGTTCAACCTCGACCACGGGACCGACTTCGCGACCTTCGTCGACGGCATGCCGATCAACATGCGCACGCATGCGCACGGGCAGGGCTACACGGACCTCAACTTCCTCACGCCCGAGCTGGTGTCCCGGATCGACTACCGGAAGGGCACCTACTACGCCGACGAAGGCGACTTCGCCACGGCCGGCGCGGCGCACCTGCATCTGGTCGATCGCCTCGATCGCGGCATCGCGACGCTGACCGGCGGCGAGCACGACTACGCGCGGGGCCTGGTCGCCGACTCGAACGACTTCGGGCCGGGCCGCTTGTTGTACGCCATCGACGCGACCTACAACAACGGTCCGTGGGACACGCCCGAGCATGCGCGGAAGACCAGCGGCGTGCTGCGGTACTCGCAGGGCCGGCCCGACGACGGCTACTCGATCACCGCGATGGGCTACGACGCGAAGTGGACCAGCACCGACCAGGTCCCGTCGCGCGCGGTCGACGAGGGCGTGATCGATCGCTTCGGCGCGATCGACCCGACCGACGGCGGCAGGACGTCGCGCTACAGCCTGTCGTTCGACGCGGCGAAGCCCACTGCCCTCGGCACGTTCCGCTTCAACGCGTTCGCGGTCGCGTCGCGGCTTCATCTCTACAACGACTTCACCTACTTCCTCGACGACCCGGTCGACGGCGACCAGTTCGAGCAGTTCGAGAGCCGGAAGATGTACGGGTTCGCGCTCAGCCAGTCGTTCTCCAGCCGCTTCGCGGGCTTCGACACGGAGACCACCGTCGGCCTGCAGACGCGCCTCGATCGCCTCGATCCGGTCGCGCTCTACCACGACGTCGCGCGCACGCGCATCGACACCACCCGCCTCGACCGGGTCAAGGAAGGCAGCGCCGGGCTCTACCTCGAGAACAAGGTGAAATGGACCGACTGGTTCCGCAGCGTCGTCGGCGCGCGCTACGACTTCTATCGCTTCGATGTCGACAGCGACATCGGCGCGAACTCCGGCAAGGTCGACGATCGCATCACGTCGCCGAAGGTCTCGCTGGTCTTCGGCCCGTGGTCCAGGACGGAGTTCTTCGTCAATTACGGGCAGGGCTTCCACAGCAACGACGCCCGCGGCGTGACGAGCACGGTCTCGCCCGCGGACGGCAGCGCCATCGAACGCGCCATGCCGCTCGTGAAGGCGCGAGGCGAGGAGGTCGGGGCGCGTAGCGAGTGGGTGCCCGGACTGCAGAGTTCGCTCGCGTTGTGGCGTCTCACGCTCGCGTCGGAGCTGGTGTTCTCGGGCGACGCCGGCGACACCGAGGCCAGCCGTGCGAGCCGTCGGCAGGGCGTCGAGTTCAACAACCACTACATCGCGCTGCCGTGGCTGCTGTTCGACCTCGACCTCGCCTATTCGCACTCGCGCTTCACGCAGGACGACCCGGTCGGCGACAACATTCCGGGGTCCGTCGAGAAGGTCGCTTCGTTCGGCGTCAGCGTGCTCGAGCGCGGCCCCTGGTCCGGCCACTTCCAGTTGCGCTACTTCGGACCGCGTCCGCTGATCGAGGACAACAGCGTCCGGTCGAAGTCCACGACGGAGGCCGCGGCGCGCCTGAGCTACCGCGTCAACAAGAACCTGCGCGTGGCGCTCGACGTGTTCAACCTGTTCGATCGGAAAGCCAGCGACATCGACTACTACTACGCGTCGCGCCTGCCGAACGAGCCGGCCGAAGGCGTCGACGACATCCATTTCCATCCGATCGAGCCGCGGACCGCGCGGGTTTCGGTCACCGCGCGCTTCTGAGCCGCCGGCGTGCCTCTTCGTCGTGGCGCCAAGCTAAAATCGTCGAATCACAGCCGGGAGTCCGCATGGAGCGCTTCACGATCTCGCTCGACGACAAGCTGGCGCACGAGTTCGATGCGCTGATCGCCGAGCGCGGCTATGCGACGCGATCCGAAGCGGTGCGCGACCTGCTGCGCGCCGAGATCGACCGCACGCGGCTCCAGCAGTCGCCGGAAGGCGAATGCATCGCCTGCCTGTCGTACGTCTTCAACCATCACGAGCTGGATCTGGGCGAGCGCATCACGAACCTGCAGCACGATCATCACGAGCTGACGGTATCGACGATGCACGCCCATCTCGATCACGACCACTGCCTCGAGACGGTGATCCTGAAGGGCGATGCGACGGAGGTGCAGCGCTTCTCCGACGCGTTGTGCGCCGAGCGCGGCGTGCATCACGGCAAGGTCAACCTGATCTCCGTCGAGTCGCACGAACCCCATGCCCGCTCGCGTGCGCGGGGGTACAGGAAGCCGTCGCACACGCACAAGCACGGCATCGGCGGCGCGCCGCACCTGCACGTCAAGCCGTCGACCTGACGCCGTCTGCGCGGCCACGCGGCTTCGGGCAGACGCGCGAGGACGTGGCCGGCGCGATACCGGACCGATGTCGTCTTCACCGCGCGCCGATCGACCGGGGCGTCGTCGCAGCATGTCCGCAGCGACCCGCCGCGACCCGGTGGGGCCGTCTACTTCGGCGGCTTGATCTCCTGCGCGTAGAGGCCGGTCAACCGCCCCTTGGCCAGCACGTGCCCCTGCATCGCGGCGACCAGTGTCTCGCGGTCCGCGCCGGGCGCCACGGTCAGCAGCGTATCGAGCGCGAAGACCTGGAAGTGGTAGTGATGCGGCGGATCGCCCACCGGCGGGTGCGGTCCATACCAGCCGGCCGATCCCCGCGTGCCCTTGCCCTGCAGCACGCCGTCGGGCTCGGTCAGCCGGGGCTGCGCCTGAAGCCCCTCGGGCAGCCGGGTGACGCCGACCGGGATGTTCCACGCGAGCCAGTGGACGAACGGCTCCACCGGCTTCGAGTCGGGGTCCTCGACGATGATGGCGTACGACTTCGCCGTCGGCACCGCGGTCCAGTCGATCTCCGGCGAGGCGCCGTCGGCATAGGCGCTGTGGCGCATCGGCATCAGCGCCCCGTCGACGATCGAGGTCGAAGTCACGCGCAGGCTGCCGTCGGTGCGGGTCTCGCCGCGCTCGCCGGCGAGCGGCAGGCCGTTGTTGGCGATGTCCAGCCGGCGCATCGGACCCGACGGCGCCTGTTCGGCGGCGGTGCGCGACGGCGCGGTGGACGGCGCGGTGGACGGCGCGGTCGACGGCGCGCCGACATACGCGATGCGATAGATCGTGCCGTTGGCGTCGTCGGCCATCAGCAGCGAGCCGTCCCCGGCGACCGCGAGCCCCATCGGACGGGCGATATGCGTCCGGCCGCCATCGGTCAGGAAACCGGTGACGAACGGCGTGATCGACTGCGCCTGCCCGTTCACGTAATGCACGCGCACGATCTCGTAGCCCGACGCCGGTTCGCGGTTCCACGATCCGCGCATCGTGACGAACGCGTCGCCGACGTATTCGGCCGGATACGTCCCGCCGCGGTAGAAGGTCATCTGCATCGGCGACGCGTGCGCGGTCCAGCCGAGCACCATCGGCGTGCTCGCCGCCCGCCATTCGGCCTTCGTGATGTTGCCGACCGGCGTGCTCTGCGGATAGATGCGGTTGTCGGCGTAGACGTGCGGCCAGCCGTACTGCTTGCCGCCCTCGATGCGGTTGAGCTCCTCGGGCTGCTCGTCGTCGCCGAGGAAGTCGATGCCGTCGTCCATGCCCCACAGCTCGCCGGTGGCCGGATTCCAGTCGAAACCGATCGTGTTGCGCAGACCGCTCGCGAAGATGGTCCGCGACTTGCCATCGGGCGACACGCGCAGCATGGTCGCGTTCTCCGGATTGTTCTCGTTGCAGTCGTTGCAGGTCGACCCCGCGCTGATGTACAGCATCCCGTCCGGGCCGAAGGCCATCGTGCGGTTGGCATGTTGTCCGGCGTCGGGCAGGTCGCCGGCCAGGAGCGTCAGCGGGCCGAGGCGGCCGTCGGGCAGCCGGTCGGCGACGAACAACTCCTTCACCGTCACGAGGTAAAACTTGCCGTCGTGGAGCGCGATGCCGTGCGCGCCGGAGCGATTGGCGACGACGACCGGCGCGGCGTCGGCCACGCCGTTGCCGTCGACGTCCTTCAGCATCAGCACGTCGCCCTGGTCGCGCCGGCTCAGGTAGATCGTGCCGTCCGGCGCCACGGCCAGCACCCGCGCGTTCTTCAGGCCGCTCGCGAAGACGTTGACGGCGAAGCCGCTCGGCACCTTGAGTCGCGCGATGCGCTCGGGCGTCGGGTCGACCTTGTCGGGCTTGAAGATGTGGACGGCAGGGATCGTGACGCGGGTACCGTCGCCCTGCTGGGCGACGGCCGGCAGGGCGACCGCCGCGATCAAGGCGAACAGCGAGACGTGGCGACTCTTCATGGGCAACTCCTGGCTGACTCTCCTGGCTGGCCTGTAGCGCCAGCAAGCGCAATGCCCGACACGTGGGTCGGCGGCGCGGCGACCGGGTGCCGCGAGCCGCCTCGTCGCTCGCGAGAGACTGGTCAGGCGCCGCGCCCGCTCGACGCCTCCCCGGACGGATCGCGTTCGATGCGCCCGTCGCGCAGCACGCGGCGCATCGCCGCCGCGCTCAGCAGCGCGAGCAGTGACCAGATCACCGCGTACAGCAAATGGTTGTCGGCGAACGTCACCACGGTCAGCCCGCCGACCGGCACGCCGAGCGACGCGGCGCCGAGGCCGCCGTCGTCCGCGTCCGGCCCCGCGTCGGAGAGCGAGAGAAAGTCGCGCGTCATTTGACCCGTGAGACAAGCTCGGGGATGACAGGAGCGCCGCTACTCATCGCTCGCCTCGGCATAGGCCCGCGCCGCCGCGCTCAGCCTCTCGACGCACTCG
>CAHJXF010000193.1 GCA_903644065.1 Betaproteobacteria bacterium | reverse complement strand
CGGCCGGCACGCCGGCGGCGACCGCGCCGCCACCCGCCTGGGCCTGGCCCGCGTCGGGCAAGCCGGGCACCGCGTTCGGTGACGGCAAGACCAAGGGGATCGACATTCCCGGCAAGGCCGGGGACCCGGTGCTCGCCGCGGCCGACGGCACCGTCACGTTCGTCGGCGCCCGGGTCCGCGGCTACGGCAACTTCGTCATCATCCGGCACACACCGATGCTGCTGTCGGTCTACGCGCACAACCGGGCCAACCTCGTGAAGGAGGGCGCGGTGGTGACGAAGGGGCAGAAGATCGCCGAGATGGGCGACAGCGACGCCGATGCGGTGAAGCTGCACTTCGAGATCCGGAACGACAGCAAACCGGTCGATCCGCTCAAGTACCTGCCCGAGCGTTGACGACCCGCGCGGTGCGGCGAGCGCTCGGTCGGCCAGCGACGAGGGGTCGGCGCGAATGACCCCCGTCCTCGTCTTCGACATCGAGACCGTTCCCGACGTCGCCGGCCTCCGCCGACTGAACGGCTGGGACGCGTCGCTGGGCGACGCCGAGGTGGCGATGCGCGCGTTCGCCGAGCGCGAAGCCGCCACCGGTCGCAGCTTCCTGCCGCACTACCTGCAACGCATCGTGGCGATCTCGTGCGTCTTTCGCGACGACGAGGGCTTGCGCGTGCGGTCGCTCTGCGAAGCGGCGGACGGCGAAGCCAAGCTGATCAACGCGTTCTTTCGCACCGTGGAGCGCCACACGCCGCAACTGGTGTCGTGGAACGGCGGCGGATTCGACCTGCCGGTGCTGCACTACCGGGGCCTGGTCCACGGCGTATCGGCCGGCCGCTACTGGGACCTGGGCGACGAGGACCGCGACTTCAAGTGGAACAACTACATCGGGCGCTATCACACCCGGCATCTCGACCTGATGGACGTGCTCGCTATGTACCAGCCGCGGGCGGCGGCGCCGCTCGACGCGCTGGCCAAGCTGTGCGGCTTTCCCGGCAAGCTGGGCATGGACGGCAGCCAGGTGTGGCAGGCCTACAGCGAAGGACGTCTCGACGAGATCCGCTCGTATTGCGAGACGGACGTGATGAACACTTGGTTGATGTACTGCCGCTTCCAGGTGATGCGCGGCGTGCACGGACCGGAAGCGTTCGACGCGGAGATCGCGATGGCGAAGACGTTGCTCGCGTCGTTGCCCGGCGAGCACTGGCGCGAATATCTCGCCGCCTGGCAGGTCACGGCGTGAGCCGCGCCTTCCGCCGTCCGAAGAAGCCGGCCCTCGTCGCGCCGCTGGCCGCCGACGCGCCGCTGATCGAGATCGAATCGCTCGACCAGGAAGGCCGCGGCATCGGTCATGCCGACGGCAAGGTGATCTTCGTCGAGGGCGCCCTGGCCGGGGAACGCGTGAGCTACGCGAGCCGTCGCGTCAAGCCGAGCTACGAGGTGGCGGAAGTCGGACGCATCGTGCGCTCGAGCGCCGCCCGCGTCGTCCCCCGTTGCCCCCACTTCGGGACCTGCGGCGGCTGCTCGATGCAACACGTCGATGCGGCTTCGCAGGTCGCCATCAAGCAGCGCATCCTCGAAGACAACCTGTGGCACCTCGGCAAGGTGCGGGCCGAGCGCGTTCTGCCGCCGATTCACGGACCGTCGTGGGGCTACCGGCATCGCGCCCGGCTGTCCGTGCGCCTGGTCGAGAAGAAGGGCGGGGTGCTGGTCGGCTTCCACGAGAAGCGCAGCAGCTTCGTCGCCGACATCCGCGAGTGCCATGTCGTGCCGGCGCGCATCAGCGACCTGCTGCTGCCGTTGCGCGACCTCGTCGCGTCGCTGTCGATCGCGCGGCGCCTGCCGCAGATCGAGCTGGCGATCGGCGAGGGCGATGCGCCGGGCGATGCCGTGATCGCCCTCGTGCTGCGCATCCTCGAGCCGTTGACGCCGGCCGACGAAGCGTTGCTGACGGCCTTCGAGGCCGAGCACGGCATCGTGTTCTGGTTGCAGCCGAAGGGCCCGGACACGGTGGTCCCGTTCGCCGCCACGACGGCCGCCGAACTCGGCTACGCGTTACCCGAGTTCGACGTCAGGATCCGCTTCCAGCCCACCGATTTCACGCAGGTCAATGCGGCGATCAACCGCGTGCTGGTCGGCCGGGCCCTGCGACTGCTCGACGTCCAGCCGGGCGACCGGGTCGCCGACCTGTTTTGCGGCCTGGGCAATTTCTCGCTGGCCATCGCCCGGACGGCACGCCAGACGGTGGGCGTGGAAGGCAGTGCGGCGATGACCGCCCGCGCCGCGCAGAACGCGGCCCGCAACGGGTTGGCGGACGCGGTCGCCTTCAGCGTGGCCAACCTGTTCGAGGCGGATGCCGCCTTCTTCGAACGCCTCGGCCCGTTCGACCGCATGCTGATCGATCCCCCGCGCGAAGGTGCGATCGCGGTGGTCAAGGCGCTCGCGCTGGCGGGCGAGACGGCGCCGCACCGCATCGTGTACGTGTCCTGCAACCCGGCGACGCTGGCGCGCGACGCCGCGGTGATGGTCCACGAAGGCGGCTACGTCCTGCGCCAGGCGGGCATCGTCAACATGTTCCCGCAGACGTCGCACGTCGAGTCGATCGGCGTGTTCGACCGCGTTCGCACCTGACCGTCGCACATGGAAAAAAGGCCCGTCGAAACGGGCCTTTCGAGAACTTCGAGAAGCGCGTCAGTCGCGGCTGCCGCCGAAGATGCCCAGCAGCGCCAACAGATTGCTGAAGACGTTGTAGATGTCGAGATAGATCGCCAGCGTCGCGCTCACGTAGTTGATCTCGCCACCGTTGATGACGCGTTGCACGTCGTAGAGCATGAAGGCCGAAAAGATCACGATGGCGAGCACCGAGATCGTCAGCATCAGGGCCGGCACCTGCAGGAAGATGTTGGCGACCGCAGCGAACAGGATGACCAGCGCACCGACCAGGAGCCACTTGCCCATGCCGGAGAAGTCGCGCTTGCTCACCGTGGCGATCGTCGCCATCGCGCCGAAGATGATCGCCGTGCCGCCGAAAGCCAGCGTGATCAGCGAAACCCCGTTGTTGAAGCCGAGCACGAAGGCCAGCAACCGCGAAAGCATCACGCCCATGAAGAACGTGAAGCCGAGCAGCAACGCCACGCCGACGCCGCTGTTCTTGAAGCGCTCGATGGCGAACATGAGGCCGAACGCGCCGACGAAGAACACCAGCATCGTCATGCCCGGCCGCGCCCCCATCACTCCGGCCACGTTGAAGGCGATTCCGGCCCAGGCACCGAGCACGGTCGGGATCATCGACAGCGCCAGCAGCCAGTACGTGTTGCGCAGCACGCTGTTGCGTGCCAGCAGGTTGCCGGTGGCGCCTGCGCCGAAGCCGTAGGGGTTCGCCGTGCGCAGGTTTCGTTGCAGGTCTTCGTTCATGGGGTGCTCCTGGGGTCGGAATCTTTCATCGCCTAGATCGCGCTGCGGTCGGCCTTTTGCAAGGGTGCCCGCGAGTGCGATCGATACTAACCCGTCTACGATCGTCCGACTTGCGGAAAGTTGCAAGTCCTCGAAGGTGGCGGCGCGACGGGCGGTCGCAATCTTCGCCCGTGGCGACACGCGTCGCTGCTCGATGACAGGTCGACGTGTTAACATTTAAGGTTGACAAAACCAACGAAATCAGACCAAGGATCACCTATGGCAAGCGAGCGGACCCTTTCCATCATCAAGCCCGACGCGGTCGCCAAGAACGTGGTGGGCAAGATCCTGACCCGCTTCGAGGACGCCGGGTTGGCCATCGTGGCCTGCCGCATGACGCGCCTGTCGCGCGCCGAAGCGGAAGGTTTCTACGCGGTGCACAGCGCGCGCCCCTTCTTCAAGGACCTCGTCGAGTTCATGATCTCGGGGCCGGTCGTCATCCAGGTCCTGCAAGGCGAAGGGGCGATCCAGAAGAACCGCGACCTGATGGGCGCCACCGACCCGAAGAAGGCCGATGCCGGCACGATCCGCGCGGACTTCGCCGACAGCATCGACGCCAATGCGGTTCATGGCAGCGACGCGCCGGAGACCGCGGCCGTCGAGATCGCCTATTTTTTCCCGGCTTTGAACATCTACTCCCGCTGAGCCTCCAACCGTCGTCAGGACTCCACGGCGCCCGTCATGTCTTCGCGTACCAATCTGCTCGATCTCGATGCCGAGGCGATGACGGTCTGGTGCGCCGCGCGCGGCGAGAAGGCCTTTCGGGCCACGCAGCTGCTGCAGTGGATCCATCGCGCGGGCCTGTCGGACTTCGCGGCGATGACGACCCTGGCACGCAGCCTTCGCGAGCAGCTGGAGCGGGATGCCGAGGTACGCGAGCTGCCGCCCCGGAGCGACCACACGTCGTCGGACGGGACCCGCAAGTGGCTGCTCGACGTCGGCCAGGGCAACGCCGTGGAAACGGTGTTCATCCCCGAGACGAGCCGCGGCACGCTGTGCATCTCCACGCAGGCCGGCTGCGCCGTGAACTGCCGCTTCTGCTCCACCGGCAAGCAGGGCTTCGGCCGCAACCTGACGACCGGCGAGATCATCGGCCAGTTGTGGCTCGCCAACCGACGGCTCGGCGCCGTCGCCGCACGGGGGGTGGAGAACGGCGAGCGCGCGATCAGCAACGTCGTGCTGATGGGCATGGGCGAGCCGCTGCTGAATTACCAGCCCGTGCTGTCGGCCCTGCGGCTGATGCTCGACGACAACGCCTACGGCCTGTCGCGGCGGCGCGTCACCCTGTCCACGTCGGGCGTCGTGCCGATGATGGACCGGCTCCGCGACGATTGCCCGGTGGCGCTGGCCGTCTCGCTGCACGCGTCCAACGACGCGTTGCGCGACGAGCTCGTGCCGCTCAACCGCAAGTACCCGTTGCGGACCCTGCTGGCCGCCTGCAACCGCTACCTCGATCGGGCACCGCGTGACTTCATCACCTTCGAACACGTGATGCTGGACGGCATCAACGACAGCGACGCGCACGCACGGGAACTCGTCGCGCTGGTACGGGACACGCCGTGCAAGTTCAACCTGATTCCCTTCAATGCCTTTCCCGGGGCCGGCCTGCAGGGTTCGCCGCGGACGCGCATCCGCGCATTCGGCGACGTGCTGCTGCAGGCCGGCATCGTCACCACGATCCGCAAGACGCGCGGCGACGACATCGACGCCGCCTGCGGGCAGCTGGCGGGTACGGTGCGCGACCGGACGGGACTCGCCGCGCGCAGCGCCAGGATCGTGCCGCTCGTCGCTGCATCGGCGACGGTGTCCGCATGAGCTCCGCCCTGATCCGTGCCTGGGCTGCCGTGCTGCTGACGGCCGGCCTGGTCGCCTGCACCACCACGACCCGGACGTCGAACTCGCCGCCGAACGCGACGGTGTCGAACGTCGACATCCAGAAGCGCGACGCCGGCGGCCCGAGCGACAATCGCAAGCGCGCCGCGATCCGCATGCAGCTCGCGGTCGGCTACTACCAGGACGGCAACTTCAGCGTCGCCCTCGACGAGTTGAAGCAGGCGCTGACGCTCGACCCCAACTATGCCGACGCCCACACCGTGCTGGCGCTGGTCTACGCCGAGCTGCATCAGGATGCCCTCGCCGAGCAGAGCTTCCAGCGGGCGCTGCAGCTGGAGCCGGGCAATTCGGACCTCAACAACAATTACGGCTGGTTCCTCTGTCAGCACGGGCGGGAGAAGGAGTCGCTCGGCTACTTCGAGACGGCGCTCAAGAACCCGCTCTACACGCAAAAGGCCAAGCCGCTGCAAAACAGCGGCGTCTGCGCGGTGAAGATGGGCGACATGGCTGCCGCCGAAGAATATTTCCGCCGCTCGTTCGAGGTCGATCCCACCGGATCCGTGTCGGCCTACAACCTGGCGTCGATCTACTACGAGCGGAAGGACCTGTCGCGGGCGCGTTTCTACGTGGCCCAGGTCAACAACAGTCCCGGCCCGACGCCGGCCAGCCTGTGGCTCGGCATCCGTATCGAGCGGCGACTCGGCAACCGCACGAACCAGGTGGCGCTCGAGAGCCAGCTCGAGCGTTTGTTTTCCGATTCCCGCGAAGCGCAGATGCAAAAGCGCGGCAACTACGGCGACTGACAGCAGGTCGCGCCGGCGAGACGAGCCGACGCCCGCAGGACGAGAAGCGATGGAAGCAGGCGACCCGGTGACGATCGACCCTCCCGAGCAGCAACAAGGCGTGGGTGCGACGCTGCGTGCGCGCCGCCTCGAGCTCGGCCTGTCGCAGACGGATGTCGCGGCGATCGTCAAGCTGCCGCCGCGCCGCATCGAAGCCATGGAACGGGAACGCTGGGACGAACTGCCGGACGGCCCCTACCTGCGCGGTTTCCTGCGCAACGTGGCGCGGGCGCTGAACCTCGACGCGGTCGCCCTGGTCGAGCAGGTGGAGGGTTCCCTCGTGCGACCGGCCGCTGCCGAACCGTTGCTCGTTCGGCCCGGCTCGACGCATGTCACGCTGCCGCGCCGCAGCGGCCCGGCCGACGATCGTCGCGGCGGTCGCCCGCTGGTGTTCGGCGCCTTCGTGGCCGCATCGATCGCCGCGCTGATCGCCTGGTCGGGGACCGCTTCCTTCGATCGCGTGCTGGTCGCGTCCAGGTCGCTGTTGCACGGTGCGACCGAACCCCGCACGTCGACCGGCGAGGTCAGGGAAGCGATCGCCGCCAGCGATCCGAGCCGACCCGACGCCGAGCTGCCGGCGGTCACGGCGGTGCCGGCCGTGCCGGCCCCGCGCGAGCTGACGCCGG
>CAHJXF010000192.1 GCA_903644065.1 Betaproteobacteria bacterium | reverse complement strand
TGCCGCGACCGCTGCGCCCGGCGCCGACCCGACCGCCGCGGCCTTCGCCGGTGGCACGACTTTCGTCCGTGGCGCCGCGGCCTCGCTGCCCATCGGTCTTCGCGCCGGGCGATCGGGAGGTCGTCGCGGCCGACCGGTCGTCAGGCCGCGAACACGCCTTCGATCTCGAAGGTGGCGCCGAGCGGCAGCGCGGACACGCCGATGGTGGTGCGGGCCGGGAACGGCTCAGGCACCAGCTCCTTCATGATCGCGTTGACGGTCGCGAACTGCGACAGGTCGGTCAGGTACAACGTGAGCTTGACCGCATGCGCGAGCGACGCGCCGCCCTCCACGGCCACCGCCGACAGGTTGGCGAACGCCTGGCGCACCTCGGCCTCGAAGCCGCCGGTCACCATCCTGCCGGTCGCCGGGTCGAGCCCGAGCTGTCCCGACGAGTACACGATGTGTCCCTCGCCGGCCGGGAACATGTGCGCGATGCGGATCGCCTGCGAATACGGACCCACGGCGGTGGGCGCCTGTTCGGTCGAGACGACGGTGACGGTCATGGGAAGCCTCGGGGCTGGGTGGGCGTCATGCGCGCTGCGCCGGGGGTCGACGCCGGCTTCGCAGGAAGGCGTCGAGTGTAGCCGACCGGCCCCGCGCGCAGCAGCCGCCGATTGGTCGACCGACCCCTGCGGCGTATCATCCCGTCCTTGTCGTTGCAGCGCCGCATTTCGCAGACGACCGCGAACGCGACCGCTGCGCCGGTGCCCGGTCGGGTCCTCGTCGATCCGTGGGACGGCCCCTGCGAAACGACGCCTAGGATTTAGTCGATGCGTTCTCACAAGGTCCGGGATCTGGTTCTCGGACGTGCGCTGGACCCGCTCAAGACCGAGACGCGCCACTCGCTGGCGCTGGTGGCCTTCCTGGCCTGGGTCGGCCTCGGTGCCGACGGCCTGTCGTCGTCGGCCTACGGTCCGGAGGAAGCCTTCAAGGCGCTGGGCGAGCACACCCACTTCGGGCTGTACCTCGCCATTGCGACCGCGGTCACGGTCTTCATCATCTCGCTGGCCTACAACCAGATCATCGAACTGTTCCCGACCGGTGGCGGCGGCTATCGCGTCGCCACGTCGCTGATCGGCCCGTACGCGGGCCTGACGGCCGGGGCCGCGCTGATCGTCGACTACGTGCTGACGATCGCGATCTCGATCGCCAGCGGCACCGACGCGATGTTCAGCCTGCTGCCGGTCGGCTGGCAGGGCGGCAAGCTCTACGTCGAGCTGTTCCTCGCGTGCGTGCTGATCGTGCTCAACCTGCGCGGCATGAGCGAGTCGATCAAGATCCTGCTGCCGATCTTCCTCGCGTTCGTCGCGACCCACGTGGTCCTGATCGTCTACGGCATCCTCGATCACGCGGGCGGCCTGCCGAGCCTGGTCCCCGACACGCTGAGCGAGACCGGCCGGCTGGCCGGCGAGACCAGCTGGGTCTTCGTGGCCGCGCTGTTCCTGAAGGCCTATTCGCTCGGCGGCGGGACCTACACCGGGATCGAGGCCGTCTCCAACAACGTGCAGTCGTTGAAGGAGCCGCGGGTGCGGACCGGCAAGCTGACGATGCTGTACATGGCCGCCAGCCTCGCCTTCACGGCCGGCGGCATCATCCTGCTGTACCTGCTGTGGCACGCGCAGCCGGTCGAGGGCAGCACGCTCAACGCGGTGGTGTTCAGCCGCATCCTCGAGCAGATGGGCTTCAGCGGCAACGGCATGGCCATCGCGCTGATCGTGGTGCTGGCCACCGAGGCCGGCCTGCTGTTCGTGGCCGCCAACACCGGCTTCCTCGGCGGCCCGGCGGTGCTCGCCAACATGGCGACCGATTCGTGGATGCCGCACAAGTTCCGTTACCTGTCCACGCGGCTGGTCACGCAGAACGGCATCCTGCTGATGGGCGTGGCGGCGCTCGCCATCCTCGTCCTGTCGCGCGGCGCGGTCGACTTCCTGGTGGTGCTGTACTCGATCAACGTGTTCCTGACCTTCAGCCTGTCGTTGACCGGTCTTTGCATCTACTGGATCAAGCACCGCAAGGACGACCGGCGCTGGCTTCGCCGCCTCGCGTTGTCGGCCACGGGTCTGACGGTCACGGTCGGCATCCTGGTCGTGACGACCATCGCCAAGTTCGACGAAGGCGGCTGGATCACCGTGCTGATCACGAGCGCGGTGATCGCGGGGTGCATCCTGATCCGGCGTCACTACGGCGACACGAAGGAGCGCATCCGCGCGGTGGACGCGGTGTTCGCCAATACGCCGAACGGCAGCGAGACGACCTATCCCGAACTCGACGCCGAGTCGCCCACCGCGGTCTTCATCGTCGGCACGTCGCGCGGCGGCGGCCTGCATGCGCTGCTGTGGGTGCAGCGCATGTTCCCCGGCCACTTCCGCAACTTCCTGTTCATCATGGCGCGCACGGTGGACTCGCAGGCCTACGGCGGCGACGACGCGATCCGCGAGATGCGCGACAGCGGCAGCGAGTCGCTGTCGTATTTCGTCGACTTCTGCCACAGCCACGGGCTGGCCTCCACGTCGTACCTCGGCTTCGGCACCGACGCCGTCGAAGCCATCGCCGAGATCTCGGACCGCGTGCGTTGCGAGTTCCCGAGCGCGATCTTCTTCACCAGCAAGCTGATCACCGAGACCGAGAACTTCATGACGCGGCTGCTGCACAACCAGGCCGCGCTGGCGCTGCAGCGGCGCCTGCATCTGGAAGGCATCCAGATGGTGATCCTGCCGATGAAGATCTGACGAAGCGGCGCGCGTCGCGCGCCCCGGTCGGTACGCTCCGCGAGGTCGGAGTCGTCGAGCGGAGCAGGAGTCGAAAGCGGCGCCCGCATCGCAGTCCTTTCGATTCGACTCGACAAAGCACGTCGACGAACCCGCGCGATCGATCGCCGAGGCTCGAACCTTGCTCTTCGAACGCCGCCGCCCGACAGCCCGGCGTGATTCAGCCGGCGACGCGGACGGCGTTGTCGAACGCGTCGTGCGCGGCACGTCGATTGCTGACGGCGGATGAACCCATCCCGAGGACATCCGTCATGCAAGCAACTTGGCATTCGCGCTCCGCCACCCCGTACCGCTCCGTGTCGACCGGCGTCTCCGTCACCGCCGCGCTCGTCGCCGCGCTGGCCGTCGACAGCGCCGCCGCGGCGCCGGTGTACATCGGGCTCGGCGACTCGATCACCTTCGGCGAGACCGACCTGTCCTACGTGGGCTCGCTCGGCGATCGCGGCTACGTCGGCCTCTACGCCAACGTGCTGGCCGCGCGGGGCGGCGTGCGCCCCACGGTCGTCAACCTGGCGATCGACGGCGAGACCGCGTCGAGCTTCATGACCGGCAGCGGCCGCACGCCGCCGGTGATGGGCCGCACCGACGTGCCGCTGGCGAGCGAGAACCTCAACTACAGCGCGGGGCTGGTGCCCCAGGGGCAGCTGTTCGCCTCGACGGTCGCCGCGCAGCGCGCGGCCGGCAACACCATCGCGGCCATCACCATCACGCTCGGCTTCAACGAACTGGCGGCCCTCGCGTCGATGTCGCCGGCCGACGCCCTGGCCGCGATCCCGCAGACGCTGGCGACCTATCGCACCAACTACAGCGCCGTCCTGAACGAGGTGCGCAGCCTCGCGCCCGAAGCGTCGCTGGCGCTGCTCGGCTACTTCAACCCGTTCCCGGCCGATCCGACGAGTCCTGCGGCGCCGATCTTCAACACGGCCGGCATGCAGTTGAACGCGATCGTCCGCAGCCTCGCCGGCACGTACGGCGCCACGTTCGTCGACACGGCGGGTCCTTACGTGGGCAACGAAGCGGCGTACACCTACATCGACGACATGCCGGCCGGCTCGTCGGTGGGCGGCCCGTTCGGCGGGCCACTGCCGATCGGCAACGTGCATCCGGACGCGCTCGGCTACGCGTCGATCGCGGCGCAGGTCGCAGCCGCCGTGCCGGAACCGTCGAGCGCCGCGCTGCTCTGTGCCGGCCTGCTCGGGGCCCTCGCATTGCGACGCCGCGTCACGGCATCGCGATCGATCGGTCGCGTGTTGCGCCTCGCGCCCGCCTGACCTTCGTTCGCATCGCGCGGGGTCGGCGCAAGCTCTCGCCGCAACGCGCGCCGCGGGGTCGGCGAGGCTCGTCTGTCGAATCGCGGCCGACCGTGCGGCCGGCGTGCTCGAAGCGGGCGGTCGATCCTCGCACCCGCAGTGGTTTAGAGCGCGAGGTCGAGCCGACGAGCGAGCAGCCGTCGACCCGAACGCTCGCCGGGTTCAGGCCGCCAGTCGCGCGTTCTGCGGGAACATCGCCTTTCGCGCGTCGTCGTCCATCTCGGTCTTGAACGCGTGACGACTCTTCAACGCCTCGGCCCGCGCCGCGGCCGGTCGCGCGTTGATCTCGTCGAGCAGGCGCTTGACGTTGGGCAGACGGTCCCATGCGTCGGCGCCGAGCGCGAACGGGATGGCGCGAGCCCAGCCCCAGACCGCCATGTCGACCAGCGTGTAGTCGTCGCCCAGCATCCAGCGGTGCTTCGCGAGCTGCGCGTCGACGATCGACCAATGACGCCACGCCTCGAAGTCGTAGCGGTTGACGGCGTAGTCCTTCGGCTCGGGCGCGAAGTGCTTGAAGTGCACGAGCTGCCCGGTGTACGGCCCGATGCCGGACGCCACGAACAGCAGCCACGAGTACATCTGCGCCCGTTCGGCCGGGGCGTTGGCGGGCAGGAACTGCCCGCTCTGCTCGGCGAGATGCAGAAGCATCGCGGTGCTGTCGAAGACCGTCACGTCGCCGTCCGTCATCGCCGGCGTCTTGGCATTGGGGTTGATCGCAACGAATGCCGCGTCGTGCTGCTCGCCCTTGCGCGTGTCGACCGCCACGACCTCGTACGGCAGGCCGGCCTCCTCGAGATACAGCGCGACCTTCATGGGGTTGGGCGACGGGTGGAAATAGAGCTTGATCAAGGCGAGCCTGCGATACGGGTGGCGGAGCGGCATTCTGCGCCAAACGTTCGGCCATGGCCGTTGCTCGCTTCGACCACGCTCTCGACGACCGTCTCGCCGTGGAATGCGCCGAGTGGCAGCGGTCGTCGGTGCCGCGCGGTCGTCCGGCGAACGGGAACGATCGAGCCGCGATCTCTTCTGACGGTTCCCTACCCGGGCGAAAGCGAGCGATGAAGCGAACGGTGACGACGTCGATGCTGGAGATCGCTTGCGACGATCACGGACCGGCCGACGGCTGGCCGGTGGTGCTGCTGCACGGCTTCCCGTACGACGTCCACGCCTACGACGAAGTGGTCCCGCGCCTCTTGGAAGACGGCGCGCGCGTGCTGGTGCCGTCCCTGCGCGGCTACGGCGCGACGCGTTTCGTCGACGAGTCGACGATGCGCTCGGGCCAGCAGGCCGCGCTCGGCCAGGACCTGCACGACCTGATCGACGCTCTGTCGTTGCGCGAGCCGATCGTCGCGGGCTACGACTGGGGCGGACGCGCCGCGTGCGTCGTCGCCGCGCTGTGGCCGGAGAGCGTGCGCGGGCTGGTGTCCGTCAACGGCTATAACATCCAGGACATCGCCGGCGCGATGCAACCGAAGCCGCCGGCCGACGAATATCGCCTGTGGTACCAGTACTACTTCCACTCGGAGCGCGGTCGACGCGGGCTCGCGGCCGATCGCCGGACGCTGTGCGCGTTGCTGTGGCGCCTGTGGTCGCCGACCTGGCGCTTCGACGACGCGACGTTCGAGCGGAGCGCCGCGTCGTTCGACCATCCCGACTTCGTCGACGTGGTGGTCCACTCGTATCGCCATCGCTTCGGGCTGGCGGCCGGCGACCCGGCACTGCAGTCGCTGGAAGGCCGACTGGCGGCGCAGCCGCCGATTCGCGTGCCGACCGTCACGCTCGACGGCGCGGACGACGGGGTGATGCGCAGCGGCGGCGACGCGTCGCATGCGACGCAGTTCGTCGGCCGCCACGAGCATCGCGTGATCGACGGCGCTGGCCACAACCTGCCGCAGGAAGCGCCCGCCGCGTTCTCGGACGCGGTGTCGACGGTGCAGCGGTGGAGTCGACCCGGCGCGCCGTGAGCCGCGTCGGTCGTCTCGAGCGGAAGGGCGATGGCGGATGCGGCGACGACGGAGGGTCGGGCGGTGGACGGTTGGGCCAACCGGTCTTGCCATGAGGGTTCCCGACCCCCTGGTATCAGGCCACTGATGATCGGGACGAGGACAGCATGTCGACGGCGAAAGCGACGTCCCGGAATGCAGCCGACTGGGTCGGCTACAACCTGAAGATCACGCAGCACCGCTCGCGGCAACGCTGAACGCGGAACTCGCCGGACTCGGCATCACCGCCGCGCAGAACGCCGTCCTGCTCGTCGTCGCCGGCAAGCCGCGGATCTCGAATGCCGAGCTGGCGCGGGCGGCGTTCGTGACGCCGCAGACCATGCAGGCCATCCTCGTCGATCTCGAGCGGGGCCGCCTGATCGTGCGCAGCCGGCATACCGAGCACGGTCGCGTCATCGTGACCGAACGGAGCAAGGCGGGCCACCGGGCGGTCGCGGCGGGGGCGAAGGCGGCAGACAAGGTCGAGCAGCAGATGCTCTCGACGTTGTTCGCCGAAGAGGCGCGGCTTCTTCGCGGGCTGCTCGAGCGCTGTGCGGCTGCCCCGGGTCCGTGCCGCCGCTCCAGCGGCTCTTCGCGCCGGGCATCCGCTGCCCGTCGCCGACCGCGGCGTCCGCCCAATCGCGCC